>NZ_JAVRCK010000002.1:0-253226 GCF_034530815.1 Nostoc sp. DedSLP03 | reverse complement strand
ATTGATGTTCTCACCTTCCAGTCTCATTCTCTTTAATTCACATTAGACGTAATTTAGTATTCAGGAGTGAACGAGATGAAAACATCAGAAACTACCTCTCAAGCAAAGATGTTCGATCTAATCGGTGGCTTTTGGATTGCTCGAGCGATCTATCTTGCTGCACAGTTAGGGATTGCTGATGTGTTTGACGAGCGGCCACAGACGATCGCTCAACTCGCAGCCGCAACGAACACCGAACCGCGATCGCTCTATCGACTCATGCGTGCCTTAGCGAGTGTCGGCATCTTTACTGAAGTGTCCGATCGATGTTTTGCACTGAACTCATTAGGAGCAACGCTACAAAGCAATAGTCCTAGCTCAATGCGATATTTTGCGCTGTCGCAGATGGGATACGAGTGTTCTTTGGGCTGGAGTCATGGCTTGCACAGTTTGAAAACCGGAGAGATTGCGTTCGATGCTGCCGCAGGTATGTCGCTTTGGGATTACTATGCTCAACATCCCCAAGAGGGTCAAATACAGTCGCAGTCGATGACTAATGTAGGAAGTGAGAGCGCACAAGCGGTTGCTGCCAGCTATGACTTTTCCCAATTCAGTACGATCGTTGATGTTGGTGGAGCGCAAGGCAGCTTAATTTCTGCAATTATCCAGTCGTATCCCCATCTGAAAGGGATTCTGTTCGATCTGCCCGCAGTCATTGCTAATGTGAGTGTAGACGACAAAATTCAACCCGTTGCTGGAAATTTCTTTGAGTCTGTGCCATCGGGTGGTGATGTTTACCTGATGCGCTGGATTATCCACGATTGGAATGATGAAAAGTCCTCAGTCATTCTGAAAAACTGTCATCAGGCGATGCCGGATCGTGGCAAATTACTCCTTGTCGAAAGCATTATTCCACCAGGAAACGAACCCGCTCCAGCAAAGTTTCTTGACTTGCTGATGCTGGTGATGGTGGGTGGACGGGAACGAACTGAGGCAGAATATCGAGCGTTTTTGCGATCGAATGGCTTTGAACTGACGCGAGTAATTCCGACTCCTTCAATGGTCAACATTATTGAAGCGGTGAAATTGTTATGAAAAACCAAGAATCATCTACTGTTTTTGACCAAGAATTCGCTGCTGTTTGAGCGCATTTCTTTGGAGATGATTTATCGAGGACTCGATCGTTTTAGTGTTGCCAACGATCGAGGCAATGCTGATGACCCGATTAAATACTTTGCTGCCAAAGAAAATCAACAATTAGGTGTAGTCAAAGCTCTGCGAAAGCCAGTCCCAAAACTGAATCTGTCCACTTTTTTCTCACCCTCTTGACAAATGTACAATTCTCTTATCCTGTCACGGGTGCATGGCACCCAACTGTGTACCAGCGTTATTAGGGTTAACGATTGGCTCCCCCAAAGCTAAAGCTTCAACTCTCTACTGGACAGGATTGCTAACATCGGTTCTGTTGCTGGGATGAGCAGCTGGTGGGGTTTTGTTTGGCATCCTGGGCGGTCGCATTAGACGCACCAAAACGCTACTGATTACCACCCATTATTCAAACTTAAGTTGAAATAAATCTGAACTTAAGTACAGTTATATCTGAGTACTTCAGATCGCTCATCGGCAATCTTTTTGCTACTTAAAATATAAACTCTGAATTGATGACAGCTTGAAGCTGATTCCATATATTAAATTATATAGATGTTAGTCAGGATTGACAAAAAGAGATTTCGTAGTCAAGATTGTTTGTAACACACTTAAGTTATGAGTTATACAAATTAGCAAATTTCATATTATTTATACACCCTTAGTAAGATGTATACATCCTAATCAATTGTTAAGCTCGTAATAAATGGAAGGTTCAGCTAAAAACCTCTGATTTTCCATAGTGAATAAACTCATCTCACTACTACCAATAAACAATCAGAAGTCTCAACTCAAAACCCAGGGCAAACGCATCTAAAGTAGAATAATCCTTTAATAGCAAGGGTTTGTGGATTTTATAATTTAGTCTCTTTTTTCATCAATATCCTTGTCCCATAAGGGTTTTAGGTTTTACATGCGTTTGCCCTGACTCAAAACTTCCGATTTTCTACAGTGAATAAACTCGTCTCACTGCTACCAATAAACAATCAGAAGTCTCAACTCAAAACCCAGGGCAAACGCATCTAAAGTAGAATAATCCTTTAATAGCAAGGGTTTGTGGATTTTATAATTTAGTCTCTTTTTTCATCAATATCCTTGTCCCATAAGGGTTTTAGGTTTTACATGCGTTTGCCCTGACTCAAAACTTCCGATTTTCTACAGTGAATAAACTCGTCTCACTGCTACCAATAAACAATCAGAAGGTTCAACTCAAAACCCAGGGCAAACGCATCTAAAGTAGAATAATCCTTTAATAGCAAGGGTTTGTGGATTTTATAATTTAGTCTCTTTTTTCATCAATATCCTTGTCCCATAAGGGTTTTAGGTTTTACATGCGTTTGCCCTGACTCAAAACTTCCGATTTTCTACAGTGAATAAACTCGTCTCACTGCTACCAATAAACAATCAGAAGGCTCAACTCAAAACCTCTGATTCTCCACATAATCAAAAAGGAAAGATTTTTTCGTTGGTTCTTAACCTTCGTTGTGATTAAGAGTAATTTAGATGCATTTGTCCTGACTCAGATGCTCTTCCACAAGACCCAATTATTTAAAGGAGAAAAATAATCGTCAGTTCTACGTCCTCGTCTGTGTCCTTGAAATTACCAGTCACTACGTCAGTGACTTTGATATGACTAGCCATTACAGCATAAGGTGCAACAACTCAAAGAGATGATTTATAAAGTAAACCTTAAATTGTAGGGTGCGTTATAGCAACGCTTAACGCACCATGATTTCTCGGTGCCCTGCGGCTGATTCTTACTCTTTTAAACTCTCAAATCCTTGCACAGCCGTAACACAACGCCAGTTGCTTTATGCCGGGAAACCCGTCCACCGCACTGGCTCCCCTACCTTAATATTTACTTTATAAATAGGCTCTAAATGGAGAAACAGAAAGCGTAAGTCTTACTTATCAAGGATTGGAGCGAAAAGCACAAGCGTCGCTGCGGGGCGTTCGATTGAACAAACTTTTTATTTGAGCACAAAGAAAGTTGAGAAATATGAAGACTACACAAACTGGTATATCCCAAGAGTTTTGGAATCAATTCGTGTTAAACAATTGGGAAAGGGAGTCTTTGGCTATTAAAGACTCTTTTATTAACCCTCCTATTACATCAGATGGGTTATTTTCGCTCATTGTTAACAATCTTAATACTAATGATGAATCCGAGGAGAAAGTATTTCTAACATTTTTTATTGAAGGAGAGAAACAGGAAGTAGAAAAAACCAATTTTTTATTGCCCAAAAAAGAAGACACATCCTTTACAGCTTATGATAAGCGTATTCGCTCTGCGATCAATGAGCAGGAATATGTATTAGTAATTGACTCTATTAAAGTCAATGATTTTCTTTGGGATTGGACTTATGACTTTCTACAAGGATTGTATAAATCATTGGGTTACCTTAGCTTTGGGCATTTCTATTCTGTTTTTTATGGAAACTATAAAGTAACTCCGTTTGGTGTGCATTGTCATCATGTTTCCAAGGAAGCTGCATTCTATTTTCCTATAATCGGTAGGAAATCAATGATAACGTGGACACCAGAGTTTGCAAATAAACATCCGGAGCTTAAGGGAGTGAGAGATTATCAGAAATTTCTTGATGGCTCTTCTCTTATCGAAGCCGAGCCAGGAGGTTTGATGTATTGGCCATCAGATATATGGCATGTTGGAGATTCTAGAGGAGGAGATGTTTCAATAGTGATTGCTATTAATGCTGCCGACGAATTTTTCAGACCATTAGGATATTTGATTTGTAAAGAAATACAATCTTTATATGGAGATTCGCTTAAGGGAAATCTATTGAAGCGAATAATTCAGGCATTAACAGGTTGGTATTTTATTTTGGGATCTCTGAATGGAATCTATGAACAAAGAATACAAACTTTATTAGCAAAACATTCCAACAAATATTCCAAATACATAATAAAACCTATAATCAAATCATTTTTTTGGATATTATCAATTATCCCGTTTCAAAAAAGCAAGACTAAAGCATTCTTCAACCCAGATGATTTGCAGGAAAGTGCAGAGAAAATTCCAGAGGCAATTCGTTCAGCAGCGATGATTTTTAAAGGGATTGTAGATTCTTTAATTATTGAGCGTGTCACCACCAAACTATGGTTGCGTATGCTTACCTGTTATGGTATGTGCCCAATAACAGCCTCTCAGTTTACGTTACCAAAAGACGAAATGTTGACGGTTGAGAGTTGCATTCAAGTCTATCCAAAACGTGTAGTTATCTGGAGAAAAGTAAGTGAAAATGAAGTTTGGGTTGCTATAAATGGACTTTTAATAAGAGTTCCTTGGCATCCGATTTTTCCGTTGATAATTAAGGAGATAAATACCGGAAAAGTTCAGAGTGTAAAGAAAATGTTGGAGTTATCAGAAAGTACGATTAGTAGAGTTGATGGAAATGAGTACAATATTGAAGATGTATTAAGGTTTTTGGAAACCTTATTACGTTATCGTGGAATCAAAACTGTTAAATAAATAATCATTCTCATTGGATAGTGAGATTAGAGGTACTGTCAAAGTGGCTAGAGCATCGGTACAGTAATATCAAAAACCCGGTTTCTTTGAGTTCTGGAGTTCTGTTTGTTGTAAATGCGATAATTAACACGCACAGACTGGACTGAACCATCGGTGTAATACAAGAAAATTAACTGAATTCCCTTGACTACCCGATGATGCTTACCCGACAAAAAGTAACCAAAAAATTGCTGTTAATTGTGGGTCACTATACGGCTTATCAATAACCGTATCGTCTCCACTTAAACGATATACGACAAGAACGACATTGAGACGGTGGAGTCGAATCATATACTCAAACGAAGTAAATATGAGAAGAAAATGGATAATTTTTCTACCTTTTTAGATATCTTGCAATACCGAGCAATACATCAGTCGGAACAAATTGCCTATACCTTTTTAATAAACGGAGAAACAGAAAGCGTAAGTCTTACTTATCAAGAATTGGAGCGAAAAGCGCAAGCGATCGCCGTTCAACTTCAAGACCGAGTTAAAGTTCCTGGTTCGCGAGTCTTGTTGCTGTTTCCACCAGGTCTAGATTTTATTACTGCTTTCTTTGGCTGTTTATACGCTGGATTTGTCGCCGTTCCCGCCTATCCGCCTCGACGCAATCAAAAAATGTCCAGACTACAAGCGATTGTATCGGATGCCCAAACGTCGGCGGCACTTACTACGACATCCGAATTGACTAGCATGGAAAGCCAATTGGTTCGGAATCCACAATTATCTGCCATACACTGGCTAGCTATCGATAAAATTGACAGCGATTGTAGATCAGGCTGGCAAGATCCAACTGCGAGCAGCGACACTCTCGCTTTTCTCCAGTACACTTCTGGTTCTACGGGGACACCGAAGGGGGTAATGGTCAGTCATGGCAATCTGCTGCACAACGAGCAAATGGTCAAAATAGCCTACCAGCATACAGAGAAAACTATCTTTGTAGGTTGGTTGCCCTTATTCCATGACATGGGACTAATTGGGAATGTGCTACAACCCCTATATCTGGGGATACCGTGCTTTCTCATGTCACCCGTGGCATTTATCCAGAAGCCTTTCCGTTGGCTACAAGCCATTTCCCGTTATCAAGCGACTACCAGTGGCGGGCCGAATTTTGCTTATGACTTGTGTGTTCGCCAGATTACTCCCGAGCAGCTGGCGAGTCTTGACTTGAGTAGCTGGGATGTTGCTTTCAACGGAGCTGAACCCGTCCGTGCAGATACGCTAGAGCGTTTTGCAGCCACTTTTGAACCTTGTGGCTTCCGCGCCCGAGCATTTTACCCTTGTTACGGGATGGCTGAAACAACTTTATTCGTTTCCGGAGGTTTGAAAACAGCTCCCCCCGTTGTTTATTGTGTTGAAGGGGCAGCCCTTGAACAAAACCGGGTTGTGGCAACCGTTGGTAAGCAGGAAGATGCCCGGACAATCGTGGGCTGTGGTCAGACCTGGTTAGACCAGAAAATCGCGATCGTTAATCCCGAATCCTTAACTCTGTGTTCTGCTAGTCAAGTGGGAGAAATTTGGGTGTCAGGTCCGAATGTAGCTCACGGCTATTGGAATCGACCGTCAGAGACTGAACAGACTTTTAATGCCTACCTAGCAGATACGAGAGAAGGGCCGTTTCTGCGCACGGGTGACTTGGGATTTTTGCAGGATGGTGAGTTGTTCATTACGGGGCGACTTAAGGATGTGATTATTATCCGGGGTCGCAACCACTATCCCCAGGATATTGAACTGACAGTTGAGCAGAGTCATCCGGCACTGCGGCCAGGTTGTGGGGCGGCGTTTGCGGTGGAGATCGATGACCAAGAGCGGTTGGTAGTCGTTGCTGAGGTGGAGCGGAGTCATCTGCACAAGCTGGATGTCAATAAGGTTGTTGGAGATATCTGCCAGGCAGTGACGCATCAGCACGAGCTGCAGGTTTATGCTGTAGTGCTGCTTAAGACTGGAAGTATCCCCAAGACTTCCAGCGGCAAGATTCAGCGCCATGCCTGTCGGACTGGTTTTCTGAAGGGAAGCTTAAATGTGGTGGGGGATTGGAGCCAGGATTCTCAGAACAAAGTGAAGTTCCTGCAACTGCACACTGAAGTGGAATCTCTATGGCAGCAACTGCAAACTTCCAAGCAATCAGAACTATCGAAGGAAACCAATTTTCTAGCTAACTAAAGGTTTTGAAACGTCAAAAGCAATTAAGAGAGACCAATGACTACGCAGTTGGATTACACAACAAAATTCGAGCCTCCTACAGTTTCACCTATGTGGCAGAAAGTAACAATCAAGAGCGATCGCCTGAAAACTCCACAGCAACTTCATGCCTTAGCCATTAACATAATTCCTTTACTGGGTTCAATAGCCGCAATTGCGATCGCTTCCCACGTAGGAATTGGCTTCGTGGAGGTAGGGCTATTGGTTAGCATGTACGTCTTGACGTTTGTCGGGATTACTGTAGGTTTTCACCGACACTTTGCCCACTGTGCCTTCCACACGAATACTGCTGTCCGAGTTATACTCGCCATCCTTGGATCTATGGCATGTCAAGGTCCCTTAATTTATTGGGTCAGCAATCATCGACGCCACCACCAATACAGCGATCAACCTGGGGACCCCCATTCACCCTATTGCAATCAAAACCAACGCCTTGGTCAGATTCGAGGGCTATGGCATGCCCAGATTGGCTGGACCTTTACTCACGAAATCACAAACACTTTCTTGTTTAGCAAAGACCTACTTCGGGAGCCTGCGCTCTCAAAAGTCAACCAGCTTTACTACGTTTGGATCTTGCTGGGACTTACCATTCCCAGCATCCTCGGAGGGATGCTCACAGGAACGAGTATGGGTGTACTCTCCGGATTCCTCTGGGGGGGCTGCGTCCGCTTATTCCTCTCGTACCATTTTACGAACAGCATTAACTCGATTACCCACCTTTATGGCAGCCGTCCTTTTAATACCCGCGAACAAAGTACGAACAACATTTGGTTAGCTATTCCTACTCACGGAGAATCTTGGCACAACAACCATCATGCTTTCCCCAACTCGGCAAAATTTGGACTGAAGTGGTGGCAAATTGACCTGGGTTACTGGGTCATCCGCACGCTTGAATTGACTGGCTTAGTTTGGAATGTCAAGGCTCCGACAACAGACGCGATCGAGGCTAAAAAGGTGGTTTAGCAACACTTTCAGCAATTTTTAAAGAAAAAAACTGACTCACCAAAACTATGGAGATTAAAACAATGAAAATTCAGGATATTCAAGTCACCCAGATGCCCAAGGAGTCTGCTACTGAGGCAAAGATTCAAGCCTGGTTAGTCTCTTATCTAGCCGAACTACTCGAAATCGACTCAGATGAAATCGATGTCAGGATTCCCTTCGACCGCTACGGTCTAGATTCCTCAGCATTAGTAGGCTTGACTGGTGACCTGGAAACTTGGCTTGGACGTGAGCTTGATCCTACCTTGCTGTACGATTACCCCACCATTGATGCTTTGGTCCAGCATTTAATTGAGGAATCCAAAGTAAAGGTGTAAGCACCAGTAGTGAAAGAGGAATCAGATCGTAAGTAGACTCCCAAAATGCGGGGGATTTCTGCAATGGGCATCCATTAGGTAAATATTTGTCCCAGATAAGACAGTGCAATGAATACTTTGAAAACTCAAAATCGCGGTTCATCGGCTGAGGCACTTCAGCATCATTATTGTGACATTGGTAACGATTTTTACTCTCTCTGGCTCGATCCCACTTTGACCTACTCCTGTGCACTTTGGGAAAAAGATGAAGCATCTGACGACCTCGAAACAGCACAAATGCGAAAACTTGACTTCCATATCGCTCAAGCCAAGGCAAAGGGCGCTGAACGAGTTTTAGATGTGGGTTGTGGTTGGGGTTCAGTATTGAGGCGTCTTGTAGACGTTCATGGTGTTGAACGTGCTGTTGGGATTACTATGAGCGAAGTCCATTCTAAATGGATTTGGGGGTTGAACCACCCAAAGCTCGAAGTGCATCTGGAACACTGGATGGATCACTCTCCAGTGGCACCCTATGACGGCATTATTTCGTTAGAAGCGTTTGAACATTTTGCTCGGTTAGAACTTTCCTATGAAGAAAAATTAGGAGTCTATCGTCAGTTCTTCTCGCGCTGCCACTCATGGCTGAAAGCAGGTGGCTGGATGTCGCTCCAGGTCATTTCATACGGGAACATGCGCCGAGAAGACGCCAGTGAATTCATTTTCACAGAAGTTCTCCCCGAATCAGATTTACCTAGTATTGCCGACATTGCCAAAGCGACTGAGAGAATTTTCGAGATCGTGGAGCTTCGCAACGATCGCCAAGACTACGTACGCACCTGCAAGATTTGGCTTTCAAAGCTAAAGGCGAACCGGAAAGCAGCAGTCAAGCTAGTCGGGGAGGAAGTCGTTAAGCGGTATGAAAAATACCTCAATTTTTCGATCATTTGTTTCCACGTTGGAACGACTGATCTTTTACGAATTGCCCTGCGCCGAATTGACAACCCGCGTCAGTAATTGGCTGGCACATTGAACCCGTAGTGCTTGCTTAATTGCTGCAAGTTTTAAGCAGGAGATAAGATAACCAATGAACGCAGTGAAAAATCAAAATCCAGGTGCATCAGCAGAGGCAATTCAGTATCATTACGATGTTAGTAACGATTTTTACCGACTTTGGCTCGGTAGCACTAACGCGTATTCCTGTGCCATTTGGGAAGAAAATGACACCTTGGAGTCAGCGCAGTTAAGAAAGATTGACTTTCATATTAACCAAGCGAAGGCAAGGGGTGCATTACGAGTTTTAGATGTGGGTTGTGGCTGGGGTACCACATTAAAAAGACTTGTGGAAGTGCATAATGTTGAGCAGGCTGTGGGTCTGACTTTGAGCAAAGCTCAGGCGGAATGGATTGAGTCATTTAAACAGCCACGAATTAAAGTCAAATTAGAAAGCTGGTCAGAGCACTCTCCAGAAGAGCCTTACGATGCAATTATTTCAGTTGGTGCGTTTGAACATTTCGCTAAACTTAACCTCAACAATGTACAGAAAGTAGAGGGCTATCGTACATTTTTCCAGCGCTGCCACGAGTGGCTAAAACCTGGTGGTTGCATGTCCCTCCAGACCATGACATACGGGAACGTGCGCCGAGAAGAATTGAGTCAGTTCATTGCGGATTGTCTCCCCGATTCAGATTTACCTAGTTTTTCAGAAATTGCCGAAGCAACTGAAAGAATTTTTGAGATTGTAGCCCTTAGAAATAACCGCGAAGACTACGTGCGTACCTGGAAAACTTGGCTTTCTAATTTAAAGGCGAATCGGAAAGCAGCAGTCAATCTGGTAGGGGAAGAAATGGTTGCCAGATATGAAAAATTCCTCAGCCTTTTCACAATTGGTTTCCACGCTGGAAATATGGATCTTTTACGTATTACCATGCGTCGGATCGATAATCCCCGAAATTGACCTAAAGTCCATTAACTTAATCAACAATCGCCCGTCAACCCGTTCTATTCATAACTATGAAATCTAAAAATACCGTTGCTTTAACTTCGGCAATCCAATACGATTACAAGGGCACGTCGGCTGAGGCAATTCAAAATCATTACGATGACGGCAACGAATTTTATCGACTTTGGCTAGATAAAACCCTTGCCTATACCTGTGCAATGTGGGAAGAAAATGAAGGGTATGATGCTCTAGAAACAGCACAAATCCGAAAGCTAGACTTCCATATCAACCAGGCGAGGGCAAAGGGAGCTAAACGAGTCTTAGATATAGGCTGCGGTTGGGGTTCGCTGTTGAGACGCCTAGTTGAAGTTCATGGTGTTGAGCAAGCAGTCGGTCTAACCTTGAGCAAAGCTCAAACAGAGTGGGTTAAATCGTTAGAAAACCCTCGGATTTCGGTTCATTTACAGAACTGGGCAGAGCATTATCCAGAGAAGCCATATGATGCGCTCTTGGCAATAGGAGTACTAGAACACGCCGCCAAGCTAGAGATATCTCAAGCTGAGAAAGTAGAAGCTTATCGCCATTTCTTTTCGCACTGCCATCAGTTACTGAACCCCGGTGGCTGGATGTCTTTGCAAACTGGCGCGATCGAGAATATGCGCCGAGAAGACTTCAGTAAGTTCATTGCAACTGAGATATTCCAAGAAACAGATTATCCACGTTTGGCGGACATTGTTAAAGGCAGCGAACGGATTTTTGAGATTGTCGCACTACGCAATGATGGCAAGGACTATGCGCGTACCTGCAAAGCTTGGCTTTCAAACCTAAAAGCAAATCGGAAAGCAGCCATCAAGCTAGTCGGGGAAGAATTAGTTTGCCGCTATGAAAAATACCTCAGCTTTTGCAGTATTTGTTATCACTTAGGGACGACGAACCTCTTGCGGATTACCTTTCGTCGGATTGACAACCCCCGTAAGTAATTGGCTGGCACGTTGACAAAGAGATATGAAGTTAGGAGATTTGAAGTGGAACCGATCGCGATTATAGGCATTGGCTGTCGTTTTCCTGGTGCGAAGGATCCGGAATCCTTCTGGCAACTGCTGCGATCTGGTGTAGATGCTATCAAAAAGGTGCCGTCAGATCGGTGGGATATTGATGCCTTGTATGACCCAAACCCAGATACACCCGGAAAAATGAACACCCGCTGGGGTGGCTTTCTGGAGGAAGTGGATCGGTTCGCTCCCAGCTTCTTCGGGATTTCCCCCCGCGAAGCTGAGGCAATGGATCCCCAGCAAAGACTATTGTTGGAGGTCACCTGGGAAGCTCTCGAAAATGCCGGATTGGTACCGGAAAAGCTAGCTGGTAGCCGGACTGGGGTGTACATTGGTATCAGCAACCTAGACTACCACAGGCTTATATACAAGGATTTATCTAGCTTAGACGCCTATAAGGGCACTGGGACCTCCCCCTGCATTGCTGCCAGTCGGTTATCTTATGTGCTAGATCTGCGAGGGCCTAGTGTAGCGATGGATACTGGTTGTTCCTCATCTTTGGTTGGAGTACACTTTGCCTGCCAGAGTTTGCAGAGTGGAGAGTCCAATTTGTGTCTAGTCGGAGGGGTGAACCTGATGCTGTCTCCTGAGCCAACCATCACTTTCTCTCAAGCACGTATGATGGCCGCTGACGGTCGCTGTAAGACATTTGACGCCAAAGCAGACGGTTATGTGCGGGGGGAAGGCTGTGGCATAGTGGTTCTCAAGCGTCTTCCAGATGCGCTCCGGGATGGAGACAATATTCTGGCAATCATTAGAGGCTCGGCAGTCAACCAAGATGGTCTCAGCAATGGAATTACAGCACCCAATGGACTTGCACAGCAAGCTGTGATTCGCCAAGCTTTAGAAAACGCTCTCGTCAAACCAGCCCAAATCAGTTATGTTGAGGCTCATGGCACTGGCACCTCTTTGGGAGACCCAATTGAAATTAAATCCCTAAAAGCAGTGCTGATGGAGGGCCGTTCCTTAGAGCAGCCGTGTTGGATTGGCTCGGTCAAGACCAATATTGGTCATTTGGAAACTGCTGCCGGAATTGCTGGCCTCATCAAGGTGGTGCTATCCCTGCAACATGGGGAGATTCCCCTCCACCTGCACCTGAATCAGCTGAATCCATATATTTCTCTGGAAGGAACTCCCTTTTCCATCCCTACTGAGTGCCAACCTTGGTCTGCTAGTACAGAACCTCGCTTTGCCGGAGTCAGCTCGTTTAGCTTCGGTGGTACTAATTGCCATGTGATTCTTGAAGAAGCACCTGCTGTGACTCAGGTAGCTAGCGATATTGAACGCAAAGTACACCTGCTTACACTTTCTACAAAAAGCGAGAAGGCTTTACAGGAATTGGCACAAAGTTATGCAGATTTCGTAGTGTCTCATCCTGAAGCATCATTGGCAGATATTTGCTTCACTGCTAACGTAGGGCGATCGCATTTTGACCATCGATTGGCTGCGATTGTTGACTCTCGACAGCAATTGCAAACAACATTGAATGCTTTTACTCTTGGGCAAGAGAATTCTGGGGTAGCAAGCGCTCACTCGCTCGGTCAAAAGTCTCCCAAAATTGCCTTTTTGTTTAGTGGTCAGGGTTCCCAGTATTTAGGGATGGGACGACAACTTTACCAAACTCAACCTACTTTCCGCAACTGTTTAGACCACTGCCAAGAAATTCTGTCTTCTTATTTAGAAAAACCGCTACTATCAATTTTATACCCCGAATCAGAGAGCGATTCTCTCCTAAATGAAACAATTTATACTCAACCAGCATTATTTGCTTTAGAGTACGCACTTTTCGAGTTATGGAAATCTTGGGGGATAACTCCAGATGTAGTTATGGGTCATAGTGTGGGTGAATATGTCGCTGCATGTGTAGCGGGAGTATTCAGCTTGGAAGACGGACTCAAACTGATTTCCGAACGGGCAAAATTGATGCAGACATTGCCTCATAAAGGTGAGATGCTAGTTGTATTTGCTGATGAAGCACAAGTAGCAACAGCCATTCAACCTTACGCAAAAGAAGTAGCGATCGCCGCCATCAACGCCCCCAAAAATATTACGATATCTGGGCGTATAGCAGCGATCGCCTCAATCGCTGATGCCTTGGAAGCACGAGGAATTGAGACTCGAAGCTTAAAAGTGTCTCATGCTTTTCACTCTCCTTTAATAGAAGATATTTTGGATGCCTTTGAGTTACAAACCAGTCAAATCCAATTTCACGCTCCAAGTATTCCCCTAATATCAAATTTAACGGGGCAAATGATGTACTCTGAATTTATCCCGGATGCCAAATATTGGCGACAACACACTCGCCAAACAGTTCAATTTATGGCGGGGATAAAAACTCTATTCGCACAAGGATACGAACTATTTTTAGAAATTGGTCCCAAACCAATCCTGTCGAGCTTAGGTAAACGCTGTCAACAAAAAGAAAAGGCGGTTTGGCTACCTTCTTTAGCACCGCAGAAAGAGGATTGGGGAGTGATGCTGGAAAGTTTATCAGCCTTATACGTAAGCAAAGCAAAGATTGACTGGCTGGGATTCGATCGAGATTATTCACGTCGCCTACTTTCGCTTCCTACCTATCCTTTCCAAAGAAAACGTTACTGGATTCCAGAACAAAGCACAATGCCAAACCAGTTATCCAAGCCCATAAAGGCAAACGCGATCGCTACTAACGGTTTAAATCCTGCTTTGACTACATTTAGCAAAACGAACCAAAAAGAAACAATTCTTACAACCTTGCGAACTCTGGTTGCGAATTTACTTAAAACAGAACCATCTGAAATAAATATAAACGCTCCTTTCTTAGAAATAGGCGCTGATTCTATAGTCCTTATTGATGCCATTAACAGCATTGAAACAAACTATAGAATAAAAATTACTATTCGCCAATTATTTGAGGAGTTGACGACCCTTGATGCCTTGGCAAATTATCTAAACGAGCACATCGTCCCAGAAGATTTTATTTTAAATGAAACAGAAACTGAGGTACTGTTGCGATCGCAACTATCACAACCAAGCGAGCCAGCCACAGTAGAGCAACAGATGGGATCTCAGAAAGCGATGGAAGCAATCATTCAGCAGCAGCTTCAGCTTATGTCTCAGCAATTAGAAGTGATGCGGGGTAATGGTTTATCCACAGTTCCCAATTTTTCTGCCCACAACGGACACTCAAAACCCGCAGTTGAGACACTAAAGCCAGCACCACCCAAACCAATGGCTCAAGAAAGATTTTCGCCCTTGCCCCCTTGGAAAGTCAGCGAAATTCGCCATCAAGGACTCAACCCGCAACAACAGCGTCACTTAGAAGATTTCATCGTTCGTTATACCCAGCGCACTCAAACCTCAAAACAACTAACGCAAACCTATCGACCAATTTTGGCAGACAATAGGGCTGCGGCGGGCTTTCGTTTCTCTACCAAAGAAATGCTCTATCCGATTGTGGGAGAACGTTCTCAGGGTTCGAGAATTTGGGATGTTGATGGAAATGAGTACTTAGACCTGACAATGGGATTTGGGGTGAATTTGTTTGGACACCAGCCCGATTTTGCGATCGCCGCTTTAAAAGAGCAGGTCGATCGAGGAATACAAATTGGACCCCAAACCCGTCTGGCAGGAGAGGTTGCGCAGCTAATTTGCCAACTTACGGGAATGGAGAGAGTTACTTTTTGTAATTCTGGAACCGAAGCGGTGATGACAGCACTGCGCTTGGCACGCACAGTTACAGGTCGTCAAAAAATTGCTTTGTTTGCTGGTTCTTATCACGGTCACTTTGATGGAACTTTGGCAATGACTCCAACGAGCGACGATTTAAATGTAGTACCAATTGCTCCAGGGATTCCATCAAATGCAGTCGCAGATGTTTTGGTGCTTGAGTATGGCAATCCTCATTCCTTAGAGATACTCGAAGCTCACGCACACGAACTGGCAGCCGTTTTAGTCGAACCAGTACAAAGCCGCCGACCCGATCTCCAACCGAGAGAATTTCTCCACCAACTCAGACAGTTAACGCGAGAAAAGGGAATCGCATTGATAATTGATGAAATGATTACTGGTTTTCGCATTCATCCTGGTGGAGCGCAAGCATGGTTCGGGATTGATGCAGATATTGCTACTTACGGCAAGATCGTTGGTGGGGGAATGCCTATCGGTGTCGTTGCTGGTAAAGCTATTTATATGAATAGTCTTGACGGTGGGATGTGGAACTATGGAGATGCATCCTATCCTCAAGCAGAGACGACATTTTTTGCTGGCACTTTCTGCAAACATCCTCTAGCTTTAGCTGCTGCGAGTGCTGTCCTCAAAGAAATAAAAATGCGCGGATCTACTTTGCAAGAGAATTTGAATCAGCGCACAGCTAAGTTAGCGGACACGCTGAATGCTTACTTTGCAGGCGAGAATTTATCCATTCGTATCGTTTATTTTGGCTCGTTGTTCCGTTTTGCTTTTTCGAGCAATATGGACTTGTTATTTTATCATTTGCTCGAAAAGGGAATTTATGTTTGGGAGGGGCGCAATTGTTTTCTGTCTGCGGCGCATACTGACGAAGATATAGATTACCTAATTCAAACAATTAAAAATATTGTCGCCGAACTGCGAGAAGGGGATTTTTTACCCAAATCTGTGAGCGATCAAAGCCAAAAAAAGCAAGAATTAGCCAAAACATCGGAAAAAATAAGTGAATCTAACTTAGTAAAAGAAGCCGAAGTCAAGAAAGAAACAGACAAAATACTTTTAACTAAAGCTCAAAAGCAACTCTGGATTTTAGATCGGATGGGAGACGATGGCACCCTCGCTTACAAAATCTCGCTCAGTCTGCAATTAAAAGGTTCGTTAAATCTGGAGGCGATGAATCGAGCCGTACAGCAAGTTGTAGATCGCCATGAGGCTTTACGGACAAAAATCGACAGTCAGGGTAATTTTCAGCAGATTTTGCCATCTCTAAAGATAGATATTTCGTTAATTGATTTATCTAATGCAGGCGATGCTCATAAGGGGAGCCGCCCAAAGGGCGATCGCGATTTTCAAGTAACACAGTGGTTTCAACAAGAAAATCTAAAACCTTTTGACCTTGCCACAGCACCTCTGTTTCGCGCTCAGATTCTCAAACTAGAAGAGCAACTACATTTGCTAGTTCTGACGGCGCATCACATTGTTACCGATGGCTGGTCGATGGGCATTATTTTGCAAGAAATAGCTCAATTGTATTCAACAGAGTGTCAAGGCGTTGTTTGCCAGCTCTCATCGCCTCAACAATTTAGAGAATACGTCAATTGGCAGGAAGAGCAACGCCAAACCGAGAAAATGGCTATTAGCGAATCTTACTGGTTAGAAAAATTTGCCAATTCAATTCCCGTCTTAGACCTGCCAACTGACCGTCCTCGCCCGCCGATAAAGAGCTATCGGAGTAATAAGCAAACGATACAGCTTGATGCCGATCTTTGTCGTCAACTAAAGCAGCTAAGTACACAAAAGGGTTGTACTTTGTTTATGACTCTTTTATCAGTGTATACAGTTTTACTTTACCGATTAACAAATCAAGATGACATTGTGGTAGGTATTCCCAGTGGTGGACGGTCAATTCGGGGAAGTCAAGGGCTGGTCGGATACTGTGCTCATTTACTACTTTTACGAAGTCCAGTAGTCGGCGACTTGCCATTCTTAGAGCATCTTAAAAAAGTCAAAGATGTATTATTAGATGCCTACGAACACCAAGATTATCCGTTTGCTTGGTTAATTGACAAGTTGAAAACTAATCGCGATATAAGCCCCTCCTCTGTTGTATCGGCAATATTTAACATGGAGCGACCTGTAGCCATGCAAAAGATGTTTGAACTGGAAACAGACTTGTTCGTTCAACCAATTAGCTTTGCCGATTACGATATCAATTTGAATGTTACCGAGATAAATGACAATCTTATTTTAGATTTTGCATACAACACAGAATTGTTTAATGCTGCAACAATCGATCGCTGGTTAAAACATTTTCAAACTTTGTTAGGGAAGATTGTCGCTCATCCAGAGCAACGTGTGTACGAACTCCCCCTGCTAACTGAATCTGAGCAACATCAGTTATTAGTAGAGTGGAACAACACCCAGACGAAATATCCAAAAGAAAAATGTATCCATCAGTTATTTGAGGAACAGGTAGCAAAAACGCCAAATGCGGTGGCAGTGGTATTTGAACAGCAACAATTAACTTATCAACAGTTAAATGAACGTGCGAATCAACTAGCTCATCACCTGCAAAGCTTGGGAGTAGAATTAGAAGTACTCGTGGGCATTTGTGTGGAACGTTCTGTTGAGATGATGGTGGGATTGTTGGGTATTCTCAAGGCGGGTGGAGCGTATGTACCACTTGACCCAAGTTATCCAGCCGAACGATTGAGTTATATGTTGAGCGATGCAGGAATTGAGGTGTTGTTGACGCAAGAAAACTTGTTGTCTATTTTGCCCTCCGATGTGTCTCAGGTGGTTTGTTTGGATACTGATTGGGAAAAGATCGCAACCTATTCTCAACGGAATGCTGATAGTGAGGTTACATCATTTAATTTGGCTTATGTCATCTATACTTCGGGTTCTACAGGTCAACCCAAGGGTGTTGCTATCAAACATCAAAGTACAGTTGCTTTGTACCATTGGGCTACACAAACATTTACAAGGAAGCAGCTAAGTGGAGTTTTGGCTACAACTTCCATCTGTTTTGATTTATCTGTTTTTGAGTTATTTGTAACTTTGTGCGTGGGGGGTAAAGTAATTGTTGCCCATAATGCTTTGGATATACCCAACCTGAACACAGCCGAGGAGATAACTCTAATTAATACAGTTCCTTCAGCGATCGCTGAACTTTTAAGAATTGGTAGCATACCTGCACAGATACAGACTGTCAATTTAGCAGGTGAACCTCTGCCAAATAAAATGGTAGAGCAGCTCTACCAGCATCAAAACATTGAAACAGTATATAATCTATACGGTCCTTCAGAAGACACAACCTACTCTACGTTTGCTTTGATAGCAAAGGGAACAACCAAGTCACCTTCCATCGGTCGTCCCATCGCCAACACCCAAGTTTACATTTTAGACCAACACATGCAACCAGTGCCCATTGGAGTAGCTGGAGAACTATATATTGGTGGTGATGGATTAGCCAGAGGCTACCTGAACCGTCCAAAATTGACTCAAGAAAAATTCGTTCCCAATCCCTTTTCCTTTAACAAATCAGCACGCCTATATAAAACAGGCGACCTCGCTCGTTATCTTTGTGATGGCAACATCGAATTCCTGGGACGCATTGACCATCAAGTAAAGATTCGCGGCTTCCGCATCGAACCAGGCGAAATCGAAGCAGCGTTGAATAATTATCCTCAGATTCAACAAGCTGTGGTCATAGCCAATGCAGATACTTCTGGAAATCAGCGCCTCATCGCCTATGTCGTCAGTGAAGAGGAAACCGTCAACACTCATCAACTACGGGAATTTCTCCAACAGCGACTCCCCGCCTACATGGTACCTGCGATCTTTGTTATCCTTGATACCCTGCCGTTAACTCCCAACGGCAAAATAGACAAAAAAGCACTACCTGCACCTGATGGCAACATCGAACGAGAGCGGGAATATGTAGCCCCCCAGACGGAGAGTGAGCAAATCTTAACCATCATCTGGCAAGAACTACTGCTGCGCGAGCAAGTCAGTATTCACGACAACTTCTTTGAAATCGGCGGGGATTCTATCCTCAGCATTCAAGTAGTGTCTCGTGCCAAAACTGCTGGAGTCCAAATCACGCCCAAACAAATATTTCAACATCAAACCATCGCCGAATTAGCCAGGGTTGCCAACACAACCGCGATAGTTGATGCTCGTCAAGGTGTAGTGACGGGAGTGGCGCCGCTAACCCCAATTCAACGCAGGTTCTGGGCGAAACAGCATATAGCAGCTCACCATTACAACCAATCGGTTTTACTACAAATTCCCCCCGATCTAGACAGGGAATTTATCGCTAACGCCTGTCAAAAATTACTAGAGCATCATGATGCGCTACGGTTGCGCTTTCCAGCAGCAGCCACAAAACACCAACAAATACTCCACGAATTAGAGGATAACATACCCTTTTCCGTAGCGGATTTATCCACAACTCCCATTGAGGAACAACCACAAGCTTTAGAAAATATCGCCTCCGAATTTCAAGCTAGTTTAAACCTGTCCGCCGGATCTATCGTGCAAGTGGTGATGTTTGACCTGGGCAACGAGCAGGATGGACAGTTATTAATTATCATTCATCACCTAGCGGTAGATGGGGTGAGTTGGCGGATTTTATTATCAGATTTAGAAACAATTTATCAACAACTATTTACACAACAGCCGATACAACTAAGTCCCAAAACCACAGCATTTATTGACTGGGCGGAAAAATTAAATCACTATGCCCAATCAGAAATACTCAAATCGGAGTTAGATTATTGGCTTGGCCAACCTTGGGAGAGGGCAACTCCATTACCCATAGATCGAACCAGCCACACAGCAGACAACACGGTAGGGAGTACTGATACGATATCTGTGACATTGAGTGCCGCACAAACCCATCAATTGCTAGGATCGGTACACGAGGCATACAAAACTCAAATTAACGATATCCTCCTGATTGGGTTAGTAATGACCTTAACTGAGTGGACGGGAAATTCCAGCGTCATCATCGATCTAGAGGGACATGGACGCGAAGAACTGTTTGAAGATGTAGATTTATCGCGGACAGTAGGATGGTTTACCAGTTTATTTCCAGCCTTATTGCAACTCCCACAATCAACCCCACTAGCGACAGTAATCAAGTCGCTCAAAGAACAATTACGAGCAATTCCACAGCGGGGGATTGGCTATGGCATTTTGCGTTACTTGTGTGCAGATGCTGAGGTCAAAGAACGATTGCAGAGAATTCCCACCCCAGAAATTAGTTTTAACTATCTAGGACAATTCGACCAAGTTCAATTCAAAACTGGTTGGAACGTAGCCTCTAAGCCCGCCGGATACGAACAAAGTTCCCAGCAAAATCGGGAGCATCAATTAGAGATTGATTGTCTGGTGACAGCAGGAGAATTACAGATTATCTGGGCTTATAGTAGTCAGATTCATCAACGAAACACAATAGAAAATTTGGCTCAGAGCTATTTGCAGAACATCAGAGATTTAATCGAACATTGCCAGTCAGAAGATGCCTATGGATATACGCCGTCAGATTTTCCAGAGGCACAGTTAAATCAATCAGAACTTGATGAGTTATTAAAACACTTATAAAAGCAACCTAATTATGACAATATAGCAGTCCTATTTGAGTTGTAAATCGTCTCATGAGGGCAGGGAACAGGAAACAGAAATTGTTTACAAATGATTTAGGATTGCTATACAAAAAAAAGGTGAATAGTAATGAGCAACAAAAAAGTGAAATCTCCGAGCGCATCTAAAAATCTTGAAGCAATTTATCCACTGTCTCCGATGCAACAGGGGATGCTGTTCCACAGTTTATATGCCCCGAAGAGTGGGGTGTATGTCGAGCAGATGACTTTGATGTTGCAGGGGGATATCAATGTTACTACTTTTAAATCTGCTTGGCAAAAAGTGGTGGATAGATATTCAATTCTGCGGACATTCTTTATTTGGGAAAATCGCCCCACGCCATTACAAGTGGTGTTGAAACAGGTGGATTTACCTTGGACTAATCTCGATTGGCGATCGTTATCCTCAACTAATCAACAACAGCAATTATCAGAGTTGTTGCAAACCCAAAGAGAGCAAGGTTTTCAATTAGACCAAGCACCATTGATGGGGTGTACGTTGATTAGATTCGGTGAAGATGTTTACAAGTTTATCTGGAACTGTCACCACATCCTGATGGATGGCTGGTGTTTGCCAATTATCTTCAAAGAAGTGTTGAGTTTGTATGAGGCCGAACTTCAGGGGAAAACTTATCATTTGTCAACCCCAACTCCTTACCGAGGTTATATCGCTTGGTTAAATGCTCAAGACCAGACAGCCTCGACTGAGTTTTGGCGACAAGCTTTACAAGGTTTTAGTGCGCCTACTCCTCTAGTAGTCGATCGAACTCCGCCTCAATCTCAGCAGCCAGACTCAAATTACCAAGAACTGGAATTACAGTTATCCACAGATGTGAGCCGTAAATTGCTTGCTCTGGCACAACAGCAGCATGTGACTTTATCAACGCTCGTCCAAGCTGCTTGGGGTTTACTCTTAAGTCGTTATAGTGGCGAGCCAGATATTGTATTTGGCGTGACGGTTTCTGGTCGTCCGACAAGTTTATCTGGGGTGGAAAATATGGTGGGATTGTTTATCAACACCCTACCATTACGGCTGCAAATATCCCCGAACCAACAACTCATCCCTTGGCTGGCACAAATACAACAGTTCATGTTGGAATTGCAGCAATACTCTTATACACCACTGGTAGAAATTCAATCCCTGAGCGAGGTTCCCGGGGGAACACCGTTATTTGAGAGTATTGTGGTGTTTGAGAATTATCCAATGGATAGTTCTTTAGCCAATAAAAGTGGTTCGTTACAGCTAAGCGAAATCGAGAGTTATGAACGAACGAATTATTCACTGACTGTAGTTGCAGTACCTGGAGATGAGTTATTAGTCAAGATCGAGTACGATTCGGTTCGGTTTACAGAAGATACGATAGAACGGATGTTGGGACATTTGCAAACGATTTTCTGTGCCATTGCTGAAAATCCCCAGCAAAAGATCGGCGAATTACCTTTGCTAAGTACCGCCGAGCGCCAACAATTATTAGTAGAGTGGAATGATACTGAGCGGGAATATCCCCAAGACAAATGTATCCATTCCTTATTTGAGGAACAGGTAGAGAGAACACCGGATGCTGTAGCGGTGGTATTTGAAGAGCAGGAATTGACTTATCGACAGTTAAATGAACGCGCGAATCAACTGGCCCATCATTTACGGCAATTGGGAGTACAAGCAGAAGTATTAGTCGGACTGTGCCTAGAACGCAGCATCGAACAACTCATCGCCGTCTTAGCCATCCTCAAAGCAGGTGGTGCATATCTGCCTTTAGATCGGAATTATCCATCACAACGCCTGCAATATTTGCTCGAAGATGCCCAAGTTAAAATACTGCTGAGCCAGCAATCACTCATTCGTGCATTATCTATCAGCAGCCAAAAAATCATCTGCTGGCAAACAGACTGGTCGCAAATTGCCCAACAACCAATTATTAACCCCGAAAATCTTACTGCACCAAAAAATAGTGCTGCTATCTTCTACACCTCTGGTTCTACAGGTGTTCCCAAGGGTGTAGTCACGATCCATCAGGGATTGGTCAATTATGCACTGACAGCTAAAAATACTTTAGGGCTAAATAACCAAGACCGCTTCTTACAATTAGCATCGATCGGCTTTGACGTTTTCTTAGAGGAAATTCTACCGACATGGCTAGTTGGTGGTGTGGTTGTCCTACCACATGAAGCCAAAGTAATTACCGCTACACAACTAGAGCAAATCATCAGCCAGCAGAAAGTTACAGTCATGGAAATGACTACAGCGCACTGGCATGAGTGGGTATCGCAACTAACTAGCTTGGGGATGCGTCCACCGAGTTCACTACGCTTACTGTTGGTCGGTGGCGAAACTATCTTGTCCGAGTATATAAAGCAATGGCAACAATTTCATCTGCCCCTAGTTCATGTCTACGGTTTGACGGAGACGACCATCACCTCAACCATGTATCAGTTACCACCAGATACAGCGCCATTAGAGATGGGATACAAGTTGCCTATCGGTCGTCCCTTAAGTAATACCACACTCTATATCTTGGATGAAATGTTGCAACCAGTACCGATTGGAGTAGCTGGAGAACTCTATATCGGTGGTGATGGATTAGCCAGAGGCTACTTAAACCGTCCAAAATTGACTCAAGAAAAATTCGTTCCCAATCCCTTTTCCTCTGACAAATCAGCACGCCTATATAAAACAGGCGACCTCGCTCGTTATCTTTGTGATGGCAACATCGAATTCCTGGGACGCATTGACCATCAAGTAAAGATTCGCGGCTTCCGCATCGAACCAGGCGAAATCGAAGCAGCGTTGAATAATTATCCTCAGATTCAACAAGCTGTGGTCATAGCCAATGCAGATACTTCTGGAAATCAGCGCCTCATCGCCTATGTCGTCAGTGAAGAGGAAACCGTCAACACTCATCAACTACGGGAATTTCTCCAACAGCGACTCCCCGCCTACATGGTACCTGCGGTCTTTGTCATCCTTGATACCTTGCCGTTAACTCCCAACGGCAAAATAGACAGAAAAGCACTACCTGCACCCGATCCCGAGAGCGACAGAACTGGAGAATATGTAGCCCCTCGCACACCAAGCGAAGAAATCATCGCCGACATTTTTGGTGAAGTGTTAGGGATAGAAACTGTCGGTATCCACGACAACTTCTTTGAACTGGGCGGACATTCTCTCTTGGCTACCCAATTAATCTCCCGACTCAGACAGAGCTTTGAAGTAGAAATTCCCCTCAAAGCCGTCTTTACATCGCCCAGCGTCGCGCAACTCGACCAAACTATCGTTCAATTACGGACAGAGGGACAAAGCTTGAATCTGCCATTGATTAAGCGGATTGCCCCAGACACAGAGAAAATCCCCCTCTCCTTTGCCCAAGAAAGGCTGTGGTTTCTCAACCAACTCGAAGGAGCATCGGCAACCTATAATATGCCTGCCGCCTTGCGGCTGAGTGGAAGATTAAATCTCAATGCCTTGCAGCAAGCCCTAGCCGAAATCATTCGTCGCCACGAGGCACTGCGTACCAGTTTTGCCAACATTAATGGCACGCCGATGCAGGTGATTCACTCAACGGCTAGCATAGATATGGAAGTAGTGGATTTACAACACTTAGAAGAGAGCGAACGCAAACTAGTTTTAGAGCAACAATTACAACTTGCAGCGATTGCTGCCTTTGATTTAGAGAGTGCTCCCTTAATTCGGTGCAATTTATGGCAATTATCAAACAGCGACTACGTATTTGGCATCAACATACACCATATAGTCTCGGATGGGTGGTCGATGGGCGTGTTGATTCAAGAACTATCAGTGCTGTATAAAGCCTTTTGTGCTGGAGAATCATCCCCCCTACCAAATCTAGAGATTCAATATGCCGACTTTGCCCTGTGGCAGAGACAATGGTTGAGTGGAGAGATACTAGAGGAGCAAATACAATACTGGGTATCGCAATTACAGGGTGCACCAGAATTGCTGCAACTACCCACCGACCGCCCGCGTCCCAGCGTGCAAAGCTATAGAGGTGCAACGCAAAGCTTTGGATTGAATCGGGAATTAACTCAGAAATTAGAATCACTCTCAAGGCGGGCGGGTAGTACGTTATTTATGACCTTGTTGACTGCCTTTGCCACCTTACTCTATCGTTACACCGGCCAGTCAGATGTGGTCATTGGTTCAGCGATCGCCAATCGCCACCGCAGTGAAATAGAGCCATTGATTGGCTTTTTCGTGAATACCTTAGTCTTGAGAACTCGCTTAGAGGATAATCCCAGCTTCGAGCAGTTGCTCGCGCAAGTCAGAAAAACTACCCTCCAAGCTTATGAACATCAGGATGTGCCCTTTGAACACGTAGTAGAGGCATTACAACCCCAACGCTCTATGAGTTACTCCCCGCTGTTCCAAGTGATGTTTATGTTGCAAAATGCACCGATGGGCGAGCTGGAACTACCAGGAGTATCGTTGAGTGAGTTAGAGCAGGAAAGGACGATTGCTAAGTTTGATTTGACCCTAGATATAAGCGAAACTTCGGCGGGATTGGAGTGTGAATGGGAGTACAACACTGACTTGTTCGATCGCTCAACCATTGAGCGGATGGCGAGTCATTTTGAAAACTTGTTGTCAGCCATTGTGGACAATCCCCAGCAAAGGGTGAGTGAATTACCTTTACTGAGTCCTGCCGAACGCCAGCTGTTGTTAGTGGAATGGAATGACACCGAGTGGGAATATCCAAAAGACAAATGTATCCATGAGTTATTTGAGGAGCAGGTAGAAAGAACACCGAATGCTGTGGCGGTAGTATTTGAACAGCAACAATTAACCTATCAACAGTTAAATAGTCGAGCAAATCAACTGGCCCATTACCTGCAAACCCTCGGTGTGGGGCCAGAAGTCCTGGTGGGCATTTGTGTCCAACGTTCGCTGGAGATGGTGGTAGGACTTTTGGGGATACTTAAAGCTGGTGGTGCGTATGTGCCTGTTGACCCCAATTATCCACAAGAACGGTTAAGTTATATGTTGGCAGATTCGGGTGTTGAGGTGTTGTTGACGCAAGAAAACTTGTTGTCATCTGTGCCATCTCATACTGCCCGAACGGTTTGTTTGGATACTGATTGGGAGGTAATCTCGCAGCATAGTCAGGAGAATTTAGTAAGTAGTGCGGGTGCAGATAATTTGGCTTATGTCATCTACACTTCTGGCTCTACAGGTCAACCCAAGGACGTTGCCATCGAACATCACAGTGTGGTCAACTTCCTAAATTATATGAGTCATTTTCCAGGATTAACTCAAGAAGATACTTTCTATGCAGTCACTACTATTGCCTTTGATATTGCAGCCCTTGAGCTTTATTTACCATTGATAGTAGGAGCAAAAGTTATTGTCACTTCCCATGAAATTGCTACTGATGCCGATAGGCTGTTGTCTGAGTTGTGCGAATCAAAAACAACCCTTATACAAGCTACTCCAGCTACTTGGCAAATGTTATTAGCTGGGGGTTGGTCTTCTAATTATCCTCTAAAGGTATTGTGTGGTGGTGAAGCATTATCCAAGCGTCTAGCCCATCAAATTCTGGCAACTGGTAGCGAATTGTGGAATTTGTATGGTCCAACTGAAGCAACTATCTGGTCTACACTTGAACAAGTGAAAGTAGCAACTACCGAAGATAGACCTTCTTCTATTGGTCGTCCAATTGCCAATACTCAAATCTACATCTTAGATCGACAAATGGAACCAGTACCCATTGGTGTGCCTGGAGAACTATACATCGGTGGCAATGGTTTAGCTAGAGGTTATTTGAACCGTCCCGAACTCACTCAAGAAAGATTCATCCCCAACCCCTTCTTCCCTGACAAATCAGCACGCCTGTATAAAACTGGCGATCTGGCTCGTTATCTGTCTGATGGCAACATCGAGTATATTGGTCGATACGACCATCAAGTTAAAATTCGTGGTTTCCGCATTGAATTGGGAGAGATCGAAGGCACTTTGAGCCAACATCCCGATCTACAGCAAGCAGCAGTAATTGCTCGAGAAGATGCTCTAGGGAATAAACACTTGGTTGCCTATATAGTCGCCAATACAGAAGAGCGTAATCTGCAAGCACAAATAAATGAATTGCAAACTGAATATCTATCTGATACATATTTGGTTTGGCAAAATATGTACGAACAAAGTTATCAGCAAGTGCATCGAGGTCGAGACTGGTCTTTCAATATTACTGGTTGGAATAGTAGTTACACAGGTTTACCAATTCCAGATGAGGAAATGCGGCAATGGGTAGATTACACAGTACAACGCATTTTAGAGCTACAGCCCAAGCGAGTACTAGAGATTGGCTGTGGCATGGGACTGCTGTTATCTAAAATTGCGCCCCACTGTTATGAGTACTGGGGGACAGACTATTCAAAAGTAGCACTGCAATATGTTGAGGATATGCGGCAGCATGTTGGTGGCTTGGAAAATGTCACTCTTTTTCACAGAATGGCCGATGATTTTCAAGGCATTGAAGCAGAAGTTTTTGATACGGTAATTATCAACTCAGTCATTCAATATTTTCCGAACATCACTTATCTACTGCGCGTCATCGAAAATGCCGTCAGCATGGTTAAACCAGGCGGCTGTATTTTTATCGGCGACATCCGAAACTTATTGTTACTGGAATACTACCATGCTTCTGTACAGCTAGATCAAACGTCTGACTCTACCTCTATATCACAATTAAAAAAACGTATCCAACAGTGGGTCACTCAAGAAGAAGAATTATTAATCGACCCCGCCTTTTTCGCAGACCTTCGACAGCATTTGCCTTGTATTACTCAGGTGCAAATTCAGCTCAAAAGAGGCACTTATCATAATGAACTCACAAAATTTCGCTACGATGTAATTCTCCACATCGACAGTCAAGTACCTGCTGCTAGCACCACAGAGATTGACTGTTTGAATTGGCACACCGAACATCTCACCTTAGACAAGGTGCGGCAGCTATTAGAAAGCGATCGACCAGAAACTTTAGGGATATCATATGTCCCTAATGGTCGCCTCCAGAAAGAGTTACAAGTTTTAAATCAAAGCGATCGTCTGGAGACCGTTGAACAATTGCGGCAAGAAGCCATTCTGGTCAGTAATTGGGGAGTAGACCCGGAAGATTGGTGGAATTTAAGTCTCGACCTTCCCTATTCTTGCGAAATTATCTGGTCTAATTCTGGTACAGATGAGTCTTATGCAGTTATCTTCCAACTATCGTCAGCTCCTAAAATTATTGATGTACCGCCAGGCAGTCTCAGACCTTGGCATACCTATGCAAATAATCCGTTGCAAGGGAAGTTGACTAAAAAGTTAGTTCCCCAATTACGTCAATTTTTAGAAACACAACTGCCTGGGTATATGATTCCTTCTACTTTCAAATTGTTGGAATTCATGCCGTTGACTCCCAATGGCAAAATAGATCGCCAAAATCTTCCCATACCGAATATAAATCAGCAAATAACAGTCGATTTTGTCGCTCCCAGAACACCAATAGAAGAAATACTGGCTAATATTTGGTCAGGGATATTAGGATTAGAAAAAGTAGGCATTCACGATGACTTTTTTGAATTAGGGGGTCATTCTTTGCTGGCAACTCAACTCATGGTTCAAATTCGGGAAGCCTTTTCATTTTTAGTTGATTTACCCCTGCGTTTACTATTTGAAAAAACTACCATTGCGGAATTGTCTGAGTTCTTATTAAACCAACTTATGGAGCAGACAGAAAACGATTTGCTGGAAAAAGTCTTAGAAGAAATAAATAGATGAATCATTAAATAAATGACTATGCTTTGAAAAGTAATTGATATACTCTGCGTTTTTTGAATCAAATCCAGAAATTCCTCATATTAATTAAGACAAATATCATGAGCAATCTGCACGACCGATTAAGCAATCTCTCTTCAAAGGAACTTCAACTTCTTTTTAAGAAACTAGAGGCTAAAAAATCTACGATCGATAAACAAGAGAAAATTTCAGAGGGATATGCCCGTAGAGATCAGCCAACTCCTTTATCCTTTGCCCAAGAAAGGCTGTGGTTTCTCAACCAACTCGAAGGAGCATCGGCAACCTATAATATGCCTGCCGCCTTGCGGCTGAGTGGAAGATTAAATCTCAATGCCTTGCAGCAAGCCCTAGCCGAAATCATTCGTCGCCACGAGGCACTGCGTACCAGTTTTGCCAACATTAATGGCACGCCGATGCAGGTGATTCACTCAACGGCTAGCATAGATATGGAAGTAGTGGATTTACAACACTTAGAAGAGAGCGAACGCAAACTAGTTTTAGAGCAACAATTACAACTTGCAGCGATTGCTGCCTTTGATTTAGAGAGTGCTCCCTTAATTCGGTGCAATTTATGGCAATTATCAAACAGCGACTACGTATTTGGCATCAACATACACCATATAGTCTCGGATGGGTGGTCGATGGGCGTGT
Source organism: Nostoc sp. DedSLP03 (assembly GCF_034530815.1). Classification (NCBI taxonomy): domain Bacteria; kingdom Bacillati; phylum Cyanobacteriota; class Cyanophyceae; order Nostocales; family Nostocaceae; genus Nostoc; species Nostoc sp. DedSLP03. The sequence goes on along the minus strand of NZ_JAVRCK010000002.1, from coordinate 224,324 downwards.
TGATTCAAGAACTATCAGTGCTGTATAAAGCCTTTTGTGCTGGAGAATCATCCCCCCTACCAAATCTAGAGATTCAATATGCCGACTTTGCCCTGTGGCAGAGACAATGGTTGAGTGGAGAGATACTAGAGGAGCAAATACAATACTGGGTATCGCAATTACAGGGTGCACCAGAATTGCTGCAACTACCCACCGACCGCCCGCGTCCCAGCGTGCAAAGCTATAGAGGTGCAACGCAAAGCTTTGGATTGAATCGGGAATTAACTCAGAAATTAGAATCACTCTCAAGGCGGGCGGGTAGTACGTTATTTATGACCTTGTTGACTGCCTTTGCCACCTTACTCTATCGTTACACCGGCCAGTCAGATGTGGTCATTGGTTCAGCGATCGCCAATCGCCACCGCAGTGAAATAGAGCCATTGATTGGCTTTTTCGTGAATACCTTAGTCTTGAGAACTCGCTTAGAGGATAATCCCAGCTTCGAGCAGTTGCTCGCGCAAGTCAGAAAAACTACCCTCCAAGCTTATGAACATCAGGATGTGCCCTTTGAACACGTAGTAGAGGCATTACAACCCCAACGCTCTATGAGTTACTCCCCGCTGTTCCAAGTGATGTTTATGTTGCAAAATGCACCGATGGGCGAGCTGGAACTACCAGGAGTATCGTTGAGTGAGTTAGAGCAGGAAAGGACGATTGCTAAGTTTGATTTGACCCTAGATATAAGCGAAACTTCGGCAGGATTGGAGTGTAAATGGGAGTACAACACTGACTTGTTTGATCGCTCGACCATTGAGCGGATGGCGAGTCATTTTGAAAACTTGTTGTCAGCCATTGTTGAAAATCCCCAGCAAAGGGTGAGTGAATTACCTTTACTGAGTCCTGCCGAAAGTCATCAGTTGTTAGTCGAATGGAACGATACACACACAGACTATCTTAAAGACAAATGTATCCATGAGTTATTTAAAGAGCAGGTCGAGAGAACACCGAATGCTGTGGCAGTAGTATTTGAACAGCAACAATTGACTTATCAACAGTTAAATAGTCGAGCAAATCAACTGGCCCATTACCTGCAAACCCTCGGTGTGGGGCCAGAAGTCCTGGTGGGCATTTGTGTCCAACGTTCGCTGGAGATGGTGGTAGGACTTTTGGGGATACTTAAAGCTGGTGGTGCGTATGTGCCTGTTGACCCCAATTATCCACAAGAACGGTTAAGTTATATGTTGGCAGATTCGGGTGTTGAGGTGTTGCTTACTCAACAATCATTGTTAGAATCTTTGCCACACAATCAAGCACGGGTGGTTTGTTTGGATACTGATTGGGAGTTAATAGCTAGTGAGTCTGATACCGACTCAAAGCCTCAAGTGCAGTCCGATAATTTGCTTTATATCATTTACACTTCTGGTTCTACAGGTTTGCCTAAAGGGAGCGCCTTATCCTATCGGGCGCTAAACAACCTCATCCAGTGGCATTTAGCAACAATGGCGACAGGGGTTGGAGTCCTTCAGTTTGCCTCCCTCAGTTTTGATGCCAGTTTTTATGAAATGTTTGTTGCTTGGTGTTCGGGAGGGACACTGTTTTTAATTCCAGAAAATTATCGTCTAGATTTGGATAAATTAATACATTTTTTAGCAGAAAACCCGATCCACAAGGCAGTCCTGCCAGTTGCCATTTGGCAGCAATTAGCACAAGCATATGGAGACCAACCCAAATTGTTTGGCAACCTTAGAGAAGCGATCGCTACAGGGGAGCAGCTTCAGATTACTCAACAGATGATCGACCTATTCTCTTGCCTTAACCACTGTAAACTTTATAACCAATACGGTCCTTCTGAAACCCATATCATAACTTCATACGTTTTCACCGATACCCCCCAGAGATGGCCAAATAATCCTCCTATTGGTAAGCCAATTGCCAATACTCAAATTTACATTTTAGATCGTAATCTCCAGCCAGTTCCCATAGGGGTATGGGGGTTTCTATTTATCAGTGGGGTCAGTTTAGCTCGTTGCTATCTCCACCGTTCTGATTTGACGAATGAGAAATTTATTCCTAACCCTTTTAACAATTCAAAATCGCAGCGTGCTGACGTATCAGAGCAATCTCAAAATTCAAAATTATTTAATAGCGGAGATTTGGCTCGCTATTTACCTGATGGCAATATCGAGTTCTTAGGACGGATGGACGATCAAGTGAAGGTTCGGGGCTTCCGTATTGAATTCGGTGAAATAGAGTCAGTACTTAACAAACATCCTCAAGTCAGTCAGGCTGTTGTGGTGCTGTATGGCTCAGAAGCACGAGAAAAACGTTTAATAGCTTATATCGTCTTAATTCAGGAGCAGATTATAACGAGCGAGCAGTTACGGGAGTTTCTCAAGCTCAAGCTACCAGAATATATGCTACCTTCCGCTTTTATTTTTCTCGACACTTTACCTTTGACATCCAATGGCAAAGTGAATCGACGTGCTTTACCTGCTCCTAATGAAGCTTTATCAAACCAGGGTCGCGCATTTGTCCCACCTCAAACCCCCGCAGAGGAGGTCTTAATTCAAATTTGGCAAGAAATTCTCAGTCTTGAGCGTATCGGCATTCACGATAACTTCTTCGATCTAGGGGGTCATTCTCTATTAGCAATGCAGCTAGTCAACCATATTCATCAGAAGTTCGATCTAGAGTTATCGGTGCGTCAGCTATTCCAGAGTCAGACAGTAGCTCAATTAGTAGATACTATGGCTCACATAGCGGGCGATCGCGATGTAATCGAAGAAATTGCTCGTACCTGGCAAGAAGTCGCTGCATTTTCTCCCGAGCAAGTACAGTCGATGGCGGCAGAACTTAAAACAGTGAACAGTGACCAGTGACGCTTTCTCGGGCTGGTGGGAGATTTAAACCCGCCACCAACGCTTTCTGTGTTCTTGGTGTGGTGTTTCCCCCAACGATGAAATTGATAACTGATAACTAGTAACTGTTAAAAAATAATAATCTAGGAGATTTAGAAATGATTGGACTAAAAACAAAAAAACTACCCTCTTCTATCCCGTTAAAAATGTCTTTTGATATTGAAAGAATTCAAGAAGAACTGAAAATAGTCAATTCCTTTACCTGGATAGCAGAGGAGCCTTTTTCATTCAAGGATTTATGGGGTTCTTCCCCAGAAGTTTTCCATGATGGCAAGTGGAAAGGTTTAAGTTTAAGATCGCAAGGAGGAAGATGGGATAAATCCGATCCAGGCGGTCCGGGTTTAGAGCCTTTTGAAGAAACAGCAATTCTTAAGCACACTCCTTACTTTAAAGAAATCATTGACAGCTTAAAATGCCATAAGCGAAGTGTCCGCTTATCTCTGCTACCAGCAGGGGCTTCTATTCAAAAGCACTGTGATACCTATCATGACTTTAAATACGGACAAATACGTTTACACATACCGCTTGTTACTCATGAAGATGTAGTAATAGTGATTGACGGCGATCGCTGTAAGTGGGAGGCTGGTCAACTTTGGTATGGTAACTTTTCAAAACCCCACTGGGTTGTGAATAACAGTTCTTTGGATAGGATACATATGATCGTTGATGTCATTATTAATGATTTTGTATTAAGCCTATTTCCTAAGGACTTTGTTTCTAAAGTTAGAGCTAATGGCATCATTGAGCATCAAGAGCCAGTAAATCTTTCTGAAAAAGATATCAATAAATTTGAATGTAAATTTATTATTCCTGCAGCTCTTATGAAGGGGATTTTCGAGACTGATGATGGAATTCCTGGTGAATTTGATGCAAGTATAAAACTACTAGACGGACAGCTTGTATTCTTCGTAGAAGAGAGACCATTGATCTCACTGGTTCCCATCTCTCCGACACGTTTTTGCTTTAATGGTTGGACTTGTGAGCGATACTTAGAATTTGAAGTTTTCAACAATTCAGTATGCAACCTACAGTTAGTTATACGAAGCGGATATCACAATACGAGGATTAATCTGCCCCTATTCAATTAAGAATGGGTACATTTTCACAAGATTCTGTTACGAAATTTGTCAGAAAGACCCTGCAAGGGGTTCAGAGACTTTTTATACCAAGTGACCAGTGATGCTTTCTCGGGCTGGTGGGGGATTTAAACCCGCCACCAACCCTTTCGGTGTTCTTGGTGTGGTGTTTCCCCCAACGATGAAACTGATAACTGATAACTGCTAACTCTTAAAGTCCCACTAATTATAAATAGAAAAACGAACTACCATGAAACTTACCCAAGATCAGATACGAAAGTACGAAGAGGAGGGGATGTTATTTCTTCCCAATTATTTATCTGAGGCAAAAGTTAGTGTTTTGTGCAAAGAACTTTCACAATTACCAGAGAACCTCGCTGGACGAATGATGGAAAAGAATAACCAAACGGTACGAGCCCTTCATGGGGTTCATGCCCACAGCAAAGTTTTCCAGAGTTTGATTCAACATCCACTTCTGTTAGAACCTGCTCAACAGATTTTAAGGGACTTTGTCTATCTTTACCAGTTCAAGATCAACATGAAAGCAGCTTTTACTGGCGATATTTGGCCTTGGCATCAAGACTATGTATTTTGGTACGAGGAAGATGGTATGCCAGAACCCAGAGCAGTCAATGTCGGCATCTTTTTGGATGAAGTGAATCACTTTAATGGTCCACTGTATTTAATTTCAGGTTCTCACAAAGAAGGACTTATCAAATGTGAGGTCCGTAAATCCTTAGTTGAAGGCGAAGATGCCGGCTGGGAAGCTAATGTCAGTACTAATCTTAAGTACTCTCTAGACAATGCAACTGTAACTCGACTTGTTGAGAAAGGAGGCATAATAGCTCCTGTTGGTTGTGCTGGCTCTGTTCTCTTCTTCCACAGCAATATAGCTCATGGTTCAGTTCCTAACATCTCTCCTTACCCTCGTAAACTGCTTATGATTACCTATAACAGCATCAAAAATATACCGCGCTCTTATCACAAACCAAGACCAGAATTCTTAGTCTGTCGAGATTATACGCCACTGCAACCCATAGGAGATGATGTTTTAATGCAACAAGTTGAATAAAAGAAAATGTCTTAAGAATCTTCGTCCCTTTAGGGCGGGGAGCGTCAATTTTTACAACTTCAAGCATAGAAACAAAGTTATGAGTACCACAAACCATTCTGTCTCCTCAGATAGTTTCTCCAACGATGCAAAGCATGCTGTGTTCAAACTCCTGCTGGAGAAAAAAGGAATGCGTTTCAACACCCAAATCATCCCTCGTCGAGATGGATTAACTTCTGTGCCTCTCTCCTTTGCCCAAGAGAGGCTGTGGTTCCTCAACCAACTCGAAGGAGCATCGGCAACTTATAATACGCCTGCCCCTCTGCGCCTAAGTGGAAGATTAAATCTTAATGCCTTGCACCAAGCCCTAGCCGAAATCATCCGTCGCCACGAAATACTCCGCACCAGTTTTGTTAATATCAATGGCACGCCGATGCAAGTAATTCACCCAGAAGCCAGCATGAATATGGAGGTGGTGGATTTACAACACTTAGAAGAGAGCGAACAGGAATTGGTTGTAGAGCAACAAATCCAACAATTAGCCATGACTCCCTTTGACTTAGAGAGTCCTCCCTTAATTCGATGTAGCTTATTGCGGCTATCAAACAGTGACTATGTATTCTGCATTGATATGCATCATATAGTGTCTGATGGATGGTCGCTTGGCGTGTTGGTACGAGAACTATCAGCGCTGTATAAAGCCTTTTGTGCTGGAGAATCATCCCCCCTACCAAATCTAGAGATTCAATATGCCGACTTTGCCCTGTGGCAGAGACAATGGTTGAGTGGAGAGATACTAGAGGAGCAAATACAATACTGGGTATCGCAATTACAGGGCGCACCAGAATTATTGCAACTGCCAACCGACAGACCGCGCCCCACAGTCCAAACCTTTCGAGGCACAAGGCAATCTATTGAACTACCTAAGACTCTGACTGAGGATATCAAGGCGTTAAGCCGTCGGGAAGGAACTACGCTATTTATGACTCTAGTAGCAGCATTTAAGAGTATGCTGCATTACTATAGTGGTCAAGATGACATTGTAATTGGTACTGATGTTGCCAATCGCAACCGTGTTGAGACAGAAGAAATTATCGGTTTCTTTGTTAACCAACTAGTATTGCGTACCGATTTATCTGGCAATCCTGCCTTTCGGGAGTTGCTCTGGCGCGTTCGCAAAGTAGCTTTAGAAGCTTATGACCATCAGAATATGCCATTTGACAAACTGGTAGCAGCCCTCAACCCAGAGCGCCATTTAAATCGCACACCACTGTTTCAAGCAAAGTTTGTCCTTCAGAATACCCCAATGCCAGATCTGGAGATTGAAAAACTGACCGTAAGCTTGCTAGAGGTTGATAACGGTACAGCCAAATTCGATTTGCTCCTAACCATGTGGGAAACAGAGCAAGGACTGAGTGGAGAATTGGAGTACAGCACAGATTTATTTAACGCTGCTACCATCGTGCGGATGTTAGAAACTTTTGAAACCATTTTGCATACTAGTATTTCACAGCCCAGTATCAAGCTAAACGCCCTAATAAGAATACTCAAAGAAGCAGAGAAGCAAAAACGGGTCGTAAAACAGAAAGAATTCAGAGAATTTCGTCGCAGTAAGATCGAGAACCTAAAACCACAACTTATTAATGCATCAAAATTGGAGAAGAAGGAAACAGGACAATGAAAAATATAGAAAAACAGAATCTTATTATCAAAAAATCGTGGGAGAATAAAAAAAGAACTTTCAAACCTGAAGCTATTAGCTTATCACATGAAGAATTACTTGAGGTATCTTATTTGCAACCAGAAGAACTGTTACCTCTCGTAGTTAAGCCTAAGTTAACAGATTTAAATCTAAAAATTTGGGCTCAGAGCAATATGGAATTCATTGAAGCGAATTTATTGAGGCATGGAGGAATACTATTCAGGGGATTTAATGTAAGTACACAAACTGATTTTGAGCAGTTTATCGATAGCATTTCTTCGCGGCTAATGCCTTATATGGAAGGTGCAACACCGCGTACTAAATTGAGCGAAAAAATCTATACATCTACCGAATTTCCTCCAGATCAATTCATCGCCTTACATAATGAATTATCATATGTTATGACCTGGCCCATGAACATATGGTTTTGCTGTATTAAACCTGCTAATCTGGGAGGGCAAACGCCGATTGCTGACATGAGAAAAGTTTTCCAACGCATTCACCCTCAAATTAGAAAGCGCTTTATGGAAAAGGGGTGGATGTTAGTCCGAAACTTTGGTGATGGATTTGGTCTTCGTTGGCAGAAAACCTTTAACACCACTGACAAGATGGCTCTGGAGGAGTATTGCCGTAAAGCCAGAATTGAAATTGAATGGAAAGGCGATAATCGCCTAAAAACTCGTCAGATTCGCCCTAGTGTGGCAAAACATCCAAAGACAGGTGAAATGGTTTGGTTCAATCATATTGCTTTTTGGCACATATCAAGTTTAGAACCAAAACTATGTGAAATGCTCTTAGCAGAATTCAACGAAGAAGACCTTCCATACAACACTTATTACGGTGATGGTTCTTCAATTGAAGCTTCAGTAATAGATGAGATTCGTGAAGCTTATCAACAAGAAACCGTTGCTTTCCCTTGGCACCAAGGTGACATATTGATGTTAGACAATATGTTGGTTGCTCATGGAAGGAATCCTTATGAAGGCTCTAGGAAGGTTTTGGTAGCGATGGGCGAACCATTTACCCGTACAGACATTTAAGTAGTTGAGAACTGTGTTCATCAAAAATTTTCAGCAATTATTAAAGCGAGGTATTCTCATGTCAAAAGAAACGATTCAAGGTTTTCAACTTTCACCTCAACAAAAACATCTGTGGCAATTGCAAGAATCTGATAGTAACCACCCCTATAAATCCTTATGTACCATCCTCATAGAGGGAAAAGTCGATACAGAAACTTTAAAAACTGCCTTAAATAATGTCGTTAATCGACATAATATTCTTCGCACTACCTTTCATTGCTTGCCTGGAATGAATATCCCACTTCAGGTGATAAATGATAGCAGTATACTATCCATTCAAAACCATAATCTGATTGGTTTAGAACCCCAAGAACAAGACTTGAGAATTGAAGAACTTTTTCAAGAAGCGAAGCAGCAAACTATTGACTTTGAGCAATGTCCACTATTGCACATATCTCTAATTACTTTGTCACCATCCAGGTATGTATTGCTTGTCAGCTTACCTGCTATGAACGCGGATGCAGCTACACTTAAGAATCTGATGCTTGAAATTAGCCAAGCTTATACAGCTTGCTTGTATGACGAGGTACTGTCTGATGAAGCAATGCAATACATTCTTGTCTCCGAATGGCAAAATGAATTGCTTGAAGCAGAGGAGGCAGAAATAGGAAAAGATTATTGGCGCAGGCAGAATATTTCTCATCTTTTCAACTTGAAGCTGCCTTTTGAAAATCAAACTGCTAGTAAAACCGGATTTAAACCTCAAATTCTGACTCAGACAATTGATCCTGATGTGGTGGTAAAGATAGAAGAGTTAGTGAGTCACTACGATACTTTATTACCAACATTCTTACTGTCATGCTGGCAAATCCTACTTTGGCATCTCAGTAAAGAGTCAGAAATTATTATTGGTACTTCCTTTAATGGCAGAACTGATGAAGAGTTCAAGGGAGCACTGGGGCTATTTGCAAAATATTTACCGCTTCATTTTTATCTTGATAGTAACTTCAAGTTTACTGAAGTCTTAGAGCAGGTTCAACTGGTTCAAAATGATGCATATGATTGGCAAGAATGTTTTGCTTGGGAGCAAATTTTAGGAACTGATGCAAAGTATACGCTTTTGCCCTTCTTCCCTTTTTGTTTCGATTTTGAGGAATTATCTACCAATTGCTCTTGTGACGAGATATGTTTTTCAATTTATAAGCAGTATACATGTTTTGACAGGTTCAAATTAAAACTCTTGTTTGTTCGTAAAAATGATTCTCTGATTGCAGAGCTTCACTACGATTCTGATATCTTCTGCCGAGAAGATATCAAACGCTTAATAGGACAATTCCAGACACTGTTAGAAAGTGTCATCGAAAATCCGCAAGCAGCACTGAGGAAATTAGACATAATTGATAGTGTTGAGCGTCACCAACTGTTGGTTGAGTTCAACAACACAAAAACTGATTACCCTCAACACAAGTGTCTCCACGAACTTTTTGAGGCACAAGTAGAGCGCACGCCAAAAAACATTGCTGTTGTGTTTGAAAAGGAGCAATTAACTTACTCTGAACTGAATGCTAAAGCAAATCAACTGGCACATCATTTAAGGAAACTAGGCGTAGGGAAAGAGGCACTAGTGGCAATTTGCGTAGAGCGTTCCTTAGAGATGATTATCGCCCTACTTGGCGTTCTCAAAGCTGGTGGGACATACTTACCTGTAGACCCCATGTATCCAAAGGAGCGGGTGGCATTTATGTTATCCGATGCTCAGACATCTGTGCTGTTAACACAGCAGCGGCTTTTGAAAAGTCTCCCCGAACAAGGGACGCAGATCGTCTGTCTGGACACTGACTGGGAAAGCATTGCCCAAGAGAGTGAGGAAAATCTTTGTCGGAATGGTATTCAACCAGACAACTTGGCTTATGTCATTTATACATCTGGTTCCACAGGCAAGCCTAAGGGAGTGATGATTTCGCACTCCTCAATTTGCAATCATATGTTCTGGATGCAATCGACTTTCCCCCTGACCAAAGAAGATAAACTGCTACAGAAAACTCCGTTTAGCTTTGACGCTTCGGTTTGGGAATTCTACGCACCATTGTTGATAGGAGCACAGTTGATTGTGGCGCGACCTGGGGGTCACCAAGACAGCGCTTATATCGTCAAGGCGATTACTGACCAGAAAATCACGGTTCTTCAACTTGTTCCAACGTTGCTGCGAATGCTCTTAGAGCAGGAAGGGATCGAGAATTGTAAATCCCTAAAACGCATCTTTTGTGGGGGTGAAGTTTTGCCTGTCGCGCTCCAAGAGCGGTTATTTGTTAACCTTGATGTAGAATTGCACAATCTTTACGGACCTACTGAAGCTTGTATTGATGCAACCTTCTGGACTTGTAAGCGCGGGATGCATCAACAATCTGTGCCAATTGGTCGCCCTATCTCCAACACGCAAGTTTATATTCTTGACTCCAATCTTCAACCAGTTCCCATAGGAGTTCCAGGCGAACTGTACATCGGCGGTGCTGGGCTTGCCCGAGGCTATCTCAACCGTCCTGACTTGACTAAAGAGAAATTCATTCCCAATCCCTTTAACGATGAGTCAGGTATGCGCTTATATAAAACAGGGGACTTAGCTTACTACAGAAACAACGGTACTATTGAATATATATGTCGTACTGATAATCAGGTGAAGATTCGTGGCTTCCGTATCGAACTGGCAGAGATCGAAGCAGTGCTGAGTAGCCATCCCCAGATTCAACAAGCCGTAGTCATTGCCACAGAAGATACTTTTAGTAATAAGAAACTAGTAGCCTATGTAGTCAGCGAGCAAGAAACTCTCAGCAACCATCAACTGCGGGAATTTCTCCAACAGCGACTCCCCGCTTACATGATGCCCTCTGCCTTTGTCAGCCTCGATACCCTGCCGTTAACACCCAATGGTAAAATAGATAGACTTGCCTTACCTGCACCTGATGGCGACATCGAACGAGAGCGCGAATATGTAGTTCCCCGCACGCCAAGTGAAGAAATCATCGCTGACATTTTTGCTCTAGTGTTAGGAATAGAAACCGTTGGCATTCATGACAACTTCTTTGAACTGGGAGGACATTCCCTCCTGGCTACCCAATTAATCTCTCGACTCAGACAGAGCTTTGAAGTAGAAATCCCCCTCCAAGCTGTCTTTGCAACGCCCAGCGTCGCGCAACTCGACCAAACCATCGCTCAATTACGGACAGAGGAACAAAGCTTGAATCTGCCACTGATAGAGCGGATTGCCCCAGACACAGAGAAAATCCCCCTCTCCTTTGCCCAAGAAAGATTATGGTTTCTCGACCAGTTAGAGCCAGATAGTGCAGCATACAACATGCCTGCCGCCGTCAGAATAGAAGGAAAGTTACAGCCGACGTCTTTCCAAAGGAGCATCAGTGAAATTATTCGTCGTCATGAAGTCTTACGCACCAACTTTGTCAAACAAGACGGGGAAGCAATACAAATCATTCATCCTGCAACTGACTGGAAAATGACCACCATTGACTTGCAAGCTCTGCCAGCCAACCAGCAAGAAACCGAAATTAAAAGCCTAGCCACCACCGAAGCCGCCAAGCCTTTTAACTTGGCAACAGACTCCTTAATCAGAGGTACACTACTAGCATTATCAGATAGCGAGCATGTCTTGTTACTGACAATGCATCATATTGTCTCTGATGGTTGGTCAATTGGAGTATTCATCCAAGAGATTGCCACCCTCTACTATGCATTTGTAGAAGGGAAACCTTCACCTCTGCCCGAATTACCGATTCAGTATGCAGACTTTGCAGTATGGCAACGTCAATGGTTGCAGGGAGAAGAATTACAAAATCAACTGAACTACTGGCAAAAACAACTGGCTGGCGCACCAGCCTTATTAGAATTAACTACCGACTACCCTCGTCCAGCAGTGCAGACCTTTCGAGGAGCAAGTCAATCTCTGCATTTATCAAAGACTTTGACTGAGGGAATTAAGACGCTAAGTCATCAAGAGGGAGTCACTTTGTTCGTGACACTATTTGCGACATTTACATGTTTGCTGTATTACTACACTGGTCAGGAGGATATAGTTGTAGGTACTGCTGTCGCTAACCGCAATCGTACTGAGGTTGAACAATTAATCGGCTTCTTTGTTAATCAGCTAGTTTTGCGAACCGATCTCAGCGGCAATCCTACCTTCGCAGAATTATTAGGACGAGTTCGCGAGGTGGCGCTGGGGGCTTATGCTCACCAGGATCTACCATTTGAAACGCTGGTAGGAGCCATGAAATCAGAGCGAGATCCTAGCCGAACCCCTCTGTTTCAGATAAAATTTGTTTTCCAAAATACTCCCATATCAGATATAAAGCTTTCAAAGCTCAATATAAATTTCATAGAGGTCGATAACAAGACAACGAAATTCGATCTTCTCTTAAATATGGAGGAGACAAAAACAGGATTGTTTGGCTTGTTGGAATACAATACAGACCTCTTTAAATCTACTACTATTACGCGATTTTTAGAACAATTTAAGACACTTTTGAGCCATATTGTAGTACAGCCTCATATCAGGTTGAACACCATCAAAGAAATACTTTCTGAGGCAGACAGACAAAGGCAATTGGTAAAAGAAAAAGAACTACAAGAGGTTAGCGTTCAGAAACTAAAAAAATCGCACAGACGTAACTTGAATAATTCACCTGAAATTGAGAACAGATTATGAAAATCATACAAACCACAGAAAACAGCATCAATAAGTTACACAATGCTAAGCGAAAGCCGATCGATAAAGATCGAGAAAAATTGATTGAGGAAAAATTTCTTGACTCTGACAACTTTCTTCCTTTAGTTATTTCACCCGTTCTAGATGGGGTTAATTTAGTAGCATGGACTGCCAAAAATCGAGATTTTCTTGAAGCTCATTTACTAAAATATGGAGGTATAGTTTTTCGGAATTTTAATGTAAATGGAGTGCAAGAGTTCCAGGAATTTATTGAGGCAATTTCTAGAGGAAAATTAGTAGAGTACAATTATCGTTCAACTCCACGCACTCAGGTAAACGATAAAATCTATACTTCAACTGAATATCCTGCCAACCAATCGATCCCTCTCCATAACGAGAAAGCTTATTCTTCTGTTTGGCCGATGAAAATTTGTTTTTTCTGCGCCCAACCTGCCAAAGAAGGCGGAGAAACACCGATTGCTGACAGTCGAAAAGTTTTTGCAAAACTCGATTCTGTCATCAAAGAAAAATTTATGCAAAAGAAGGTGATGTACGTTCGTAACTACGGTGACTTAGATTTGTCCTGGCAAGATGTTTTTCAAACCACAAATAAATCAGAAGTAGAAAGTTTTTGCCATAAAGAAGGGATTGAATTTGAATGGAAAAACGATCGCCTAACAACTCGTCAAGTTTGCCAGGCTGTTGCCAAACATCCTCGTACAGGTGAAATGGTTTGGTTCAACCAAGCTCATTTATTTCACATTTCAAGTTTGGAAACAGAAATACGCGAATCATTATTCTCTTTGTTGGCAGAAGATACTATTCCGCGCAATGCCTATTACGGTGATGGTTCTGCCATTGAACCCTCTACGATCGAAAAGATTAATCAGATATACCAACAGGAAAAGGTTATTTTTTCCTGGCAGAAAGGAGATATTTTGGTGCTGGACAATATGTTAACTGCTCATGGACGTATGCCTTTTGTCGGCGCGAGAAAAGTTTTGGTAGGTATGTCCGAATCTTGTTAAGTTGGAAGCATTTTTAGTAGAAAAAGGACGTAGAGATATGCAAAGTACAATTGGTGATGGGTTTCGTATTTCACCTCAGCAGAAGCATCTATGGGTGCTACAGCAAAACGATTACTCTAGTCGCGTAGGTAGAAGCGATGCCTTCGGCGGGCTACGCCTACGCCAGATCGCTTATTATTCTCAAATTGCTATACGTATTGAGGGAAATTTCGCTCCAGATATTTTAAAAGTTGCCTTAGAAAACATCATTAAGCGACAGGAAATTTTTCGTACCGTTTTCAATTATTTGCCTGAGGTGTCAATTCCGCTTCAGTTTGTAACCGAAAACAGTATGCTAATGTTTGAAGAGCGCGATCTAAGCAGTTTGGCTTCCCAAGAACAAAAGATTGCGATCAATGCACTTTTTCAAGATCGAGGTTGGCAAACTTTCGATTTGCAAAAAGGGCCTCTTTTGTATATAGTCTTAAATAAACTGTCATCAGGCGAACAGATCTTATTTATCAGCTTACCTGCCATTTACGGCGATTTAACAACGCTTCATAATTTGGTAAAAGAAATCTATTATTTTTATGAAGCATACTTGCACGGTAGAGAACTTGACGATGAATCGATGCAGTACGCAGATATATCTGCATGGCTAAATGAATTATTGGAATCAGAGGACACAGAAACAGGAAGAGAGTTTTGGCAAAAACAGGATGTTTTTTCGCTTTTAAAGGGGAAAATTCCTTTAGAAAATCACTCATCTGCCAAAGTACGATTCGAGCCTCAATCTCTAACACTAGAAATTAATTCCGATACAGTAACAAAGTTAGAAATGCTTGTTCGCAAGTATGGTACTTCGATTTCTGTATTCTTACTAGCTTGCTGGCAAATTCAACTCTGGCGTTTCACCGAACAGTCAGATATTATTGTCGGCACTGCCAGCAATGGGCGTAAATATCAAGAATTAAAAGATATTTTAGGATTATTGACCAAGTATTTACCCATCCATTCCCATCTTGAAGAAAATCTTTATTTCAAAGAACTGCTAGAAAAAGTTGAGGAAACTTTAAGCTCTGGTCACAAATGGGAAGAATATTTTAGCTGGGAGCAAGTTGCCGCTAAGAATGGAAATGGGACAGAGCCACCCTTTTTTCCTTTTTGTTTTGATTTTCAAGAACAGCCTGCAAATTGTGTTGTTGGTAACGTCTTATTTTCTCTGTACAAACAATATACTTGTATCGATCGCTTTAAAGTAAAACTTTCTGGGGTTCGTCTCGACGAGGGCTTGTTGCTGGAGTTTCATTATGATTCCAACTTATTTCCCCTCAAAAATATCAAAATCCTTTCAGAACAATACCTGACTTTACTCGAAAGCGCGATCGCTCACCCAGATAACGCGATCGCCGATTTAGAAATGTGTAGCGATCGCCAACGACAGCAGTTGCTATACGAATGGAACGAAACATTTACCAATTATCCTCAAGAACAGTGCATTCACTCCTTGTTTGAAGCACAAGTCGAACGCACGCCAGAAGGGGTAGCAGTGGTGTTTGAGGATCGACAACTGACCTACAGAGAATTGAACAATCGCGCTAATCAACTGGCACATTACCTAAAAACATTGGGGGTACAAACAGAAACATTGGTAGGTATTTGTGTAGAACGCTCGTTGGAGATGGTGGTAGGTATATTGGCAGTACTCAAAGCAGGAGGAGCTTATGTGCCACTTGACCCTAATTATCCATCAGAGCGTTTAGTCTATATGCTGCAAGATGCTGGAATTGTAGTATTATTGACTCAACATAAACTACAAAAAAATCTTACTGATTGTCAAGTTAATATTATCTGCCTCGACACAGATTGGGAGAAAATAGCAAGCGTTGCAAACGAAAATCCCAAAACTCAGGTAAAACCAGAAAATCTAGCTTATGTCATTTACACTTCTGGTTCTACTGGGTTGCCTAAAGGTGTAGCGATCGAACATCGGCAATTGTTTAACTATCTCAACAGCATCCAAACAGTACTTAATCTTCCTTTAAAAGCCAATTATGCGACAGTTTCTACCATAGCAGCAGATTTGGGTCACACTGTTATCTTCCCTTCCTTGTGCGGTGGTGGATGTCTGCATATAATCTCTTCCGAGCAAATCACTAGTGCCAAAGATCTGAGTGATTATTTCGGGTACAATTCAATCGATTGTCTTAAGATTGTTCCCTCGCATCTAAAAGCGTTGTTAACATCAGAAGCTGGCGCGCAAATTTTGCCACGTCAGCGTTTAGTTCTAGGTGGAGAGTCAACCAGTTGGGAGTTGATCGAACAAATTCAACAACTAGCTCCAGAATGTCAGATTATCAATCACTACGGACCGACTGAAGCTACGGTAGGGGTTCTTACTTACCAAGTTGAAGGAGTACCTGACACTCGACAATCTTCAACTGTTCCCATCGGTTGCCCCTTAGCCAACACTCAAATTTACATACTTGACTCGAAAAAACAGCCGACACCCATTAGTGTTCCTGGGGAAGTATACATTGGCGGTGCAGGATTAGCCAGAGGCTATCTCCATCGTCCCGAACTGACAGCAGAAAAATTCGTTCCTAACCCCTTCAGTGATAATCCACAATCGCGACTATACAAAACAGGGGACTTAGCTCGGTATCTACCAGATGGCAATATTGAGTATATCGGTCGTATTGACAACCAAGTCAAAATCCGTGGTTTTCGGATTGAATTAGGCGAAATTGAAGCAGTTTTGAGCCAATATCCCCATGTACAGCAGGTTACGGTAATTGCAAGCGTTGATACTCCAGGTGATAAACAATTAGTAGCCTATCTAGTGAGCGATGCCGAGGAGAACCCCAGTATTAGTGACTTGCGACAATTCTTGAAAGAGAAGTTACCAGAGTACATGGTTCCTGCTGCTTTCGTGTACTTAGATGCACTCCCCTTGACCCCCAATGGCAAAATAGATCGCCGTGCCTTACCCGTACCCGATCTTAATAATATTGCTGTGGACAATCGCTTTTTTCGATCGCTCGATCTCGTAGAACAGCAACTAGCAGAAATATGGTCACAAGTTCTAAATCTTTACCCCATCGGAGTCAAGGATAACTTTTTTGAGCTTGGCGGACATTCCCTTTTAGCTGTTCAACTGATGGCCAAAATCGAACAGCAATTCCGAATCAATTTACCCTTGTCAGTACTCTTTCAAAACTCGACTATTCAACAACTAGCGACTTTTCTGCGTCAGCCAGTAGATACATCGATCTGGTCTCCCTTGGTGGCAGTTAAGCCCAGTGGTTCCAACAAACCTTTCTTTTGTGTGCCTGGGGCCGGTGGCAATCCGATCTATTTCTACAATCTTGCTCATCATTTAGGCCCAGAACAACCTTTTTATGGACTACAAGCACTTGGTCTTGATGGAGAATCAGAACCACATACACAAGTCGAGATTGCAGCAACATTCTACATTCAAGCAATACAGTCTATTCAACCGAAAGGACCATATTTGTTAGGAGGTCATTCTTTTGGATCTAAAGTAGCTTTTGAAATGGCGCAGCAGTTACAAAAACTAGGTCACGAAGTAGCACTTTTGGCTCTTTTTGATACTGCTGCACCAAATGTTGATGATGTTGATGCCAAATCGCAACATGTTGGGGTGGATAATGCTTTTTGGTTAAAAGAGGTTGGCGTAGTAATGGAAGAACTTTACGAAACAAGCTTAGATATATCCTACGAAGTTCTTAAATCCTTTGAGTCAGAAGAAGAACAATTAAAGTATTTTCAAGAACGATTACAACTAGCCAATGTCCTACCCGCTGAGATTGGAATCAAGCAACTGCGGGGACTGGTTCAAGTTTATAAAACTCAGGTTGATACTATTTATCAACCAAAAAACACTGAGACTATAAATCAAATCACTTGTTTTATGGCTAGTGATGAGAAAAAGTTTTCTGAAGACTTAGAAAATAAAGCTTTAAGCTGGGGAAAATTTTCCAAATTACCAGTGAATATCCAAGTTGTTCCGGGCAAACACATAACAATGCTTAATGAACCTCATGTTCGAGTTTTAGCAGAAAAATTAAAAGATTGTCTTGAAAAAATTCAGGAAACTGGTTAGTCATATGATTCCACACAAAGTTAGATTCTTCTCAAAAAGATGCTTAAATCTTTATCTGTTAATCAAGCAATCAAAACTCTGAAACCATTTTTGATTGTTTGGTTTGGACAATCAGTTTCTCTAATTGGGTCTAATCTTACCAGTTTTGCTTTAGCTCTTTGGGTCGATCAAAAAAACGGTTCGATTAAGCTATCCGCCTTCATACCCGGTTTAACGGTATTAATGTATTTTATCGCTGATGCGATCGCCGTTCCTAAGTTACGCACTGCCGAACCCGCAGATATTTTTTAGAGACATTTAATATCACGTCGGATTAAACAACCGCAGTATAAGTTTTGTCAAATTAAAAGTTACCGCTTAGTTTTATTGTTGGCAATTTACCTGACTTGATATTAGCAGAGTTAAAAGAGATATCTGAGTCATAAACTGAGTTAATTTTGTCACAAGAAGGAGGAAATAAATGAGCAATCTAACAAATTTAAATAACTTTACAAATAAAATTGCACCTGCTCTCTTAGAAAATTGGATGAGAAATTATTACTTTAATACCGAAATTGATATCGGTAGTAGTGGTGTGGAGAACTTTTCACTAGCCCAGCTTTACGAACTCACTAATCTTACCCAAGAAGAACTCAATAGTGTAGTCTTCCACGATAGTTCTAGTCTGGGAAACTTGGAGTTGCGTAAAGTAATTTCCTCACGTTGGAGTAATGGAGATCCAGAGCAAGTTATGGTAACTCATGGCTCAAGCGAAGCCATTTTTTTAATTATGAATGGACTTCTTAATACCAATGATGAAGTAGTCGTCTTAGATCCTTGCTATCAACAACTCTTTTCTATTGCTGAATCTATTGGATGCCACTTAAAGCGTTGGCAACTTCGATTCGAGCAGAATTTTACTCCTAATATTGAGAAAGCCAAAAGCTTAATCAACTCACGCACTCGAATGGTAATTGTCAATTTCCCTCATAATCCTACTGGTGCTTCGCTGACTAAAAAAGAACAAGACGACCTAATCGACGCAGTAGCTGAGGTAGGAGCTTATCTCGTTTGGGATGCAGCTTTTGCCGATATCGTTTACGACGGTTTCCCACTTTCTAATCCCAACTTACGTTATGACCGCTCTATCTCAATGGGAACTTTTTCCAAATGCTATGGATTACCAGGGTTGAGATTTGGATGGTGTTTGGCTTCCCCAGAGGTAATGACACGTTTTATCCACCTGCGCGACTATACGACTCTCCATCTTTCGCCACTGGTTGAGCTGATTGCTCAGAGAGTCATAGAAAGAGCAGATGACCTCCTTAAAATTCGTTTGCAGCAAGCCCATACTAACTTAGAAATATTATCTAAGTGGGTTGAGCAACATCAAGAATTTGTAGAGTGGTCGCGTCCGCAAGGTGGCGTTTGTGCATTCTTGCGTTTGCGCGGCATTTCTAATTCCGAAGCCTTTTGTCATCATCTGGCGAACGTTCACAAAGTCTTGCTTGTACCAGGTACTTGTTTTAATCATCCCAGTCATGTGAGGTTGGGTTTTGGAGGAGCTACATCCAACCTTAATGAAGGTCTGAGTCGTCTATCCAAAGCTTTAGTTACAGACAGATTATATGTGCACTAGTCGGACTTGAAATGCGATTCTTGTTCGCTCGAATTAATTTGAATAAATTTTGAAACCCACATAGCTGAGACAAAAGAAACAGCAGGAAAATTAATAGGTAAAAATCATGGAAAAAATTGTTTTGTGCGATAGCGAAATTAACGAGATTAATTCACTTATAAAAAGTGTTGTTTTTCAATATTCTTCAGTTGAAAATAACGACTTTCTTAAAGATGCATTAATCATTGCTCACGAGCTTCCTAAAAGGATCCGTACATTTATTAACGATTTCAGACTATTAGAACCAGCATCAGGTGTGTGTCTAATTTCTGGCTACCCGATCTCAGACCAAAAAATTGGTAAGACACCATCTCATTGGCAGTGTAGACCAAAAATTTCACCTGCTTTAGAAGAAGAAATCATTTTTATGCTATTTGGCTCGTTACTAGGCGAAGTTATTGGTTGGTCTACTCAGCAAGCTGGACATATCGTTCATGATGTTATTCCTATTAAAGGTCACGAACACGAACAACTCGGTAGTAGTAGCGAAGAACTACTCTGGTGGCATAACGAAGATGCCTTTCATACTTTCCGAGGCGATTATTTAGGAATGATGTGCCTGCGAAATCAAGAAAAAGCGGTTACTACTGTTGCTCCCGTAGATACAAGTCAACTAGAGCCTCAAGACATAGAAATTTTATTTGAGCCACGCTTCACAATTCGTCCAGATGAATCACATTTGGTAAAAAATCAAGCCGATTCACACAAAGATCGCAATAAAAACGATAATTTGCTCAATTCTGCTTATCATAAGATCGATAAGATAAATAATGAACCAGAAAAAATTTCTGTGTTTTATGGCGATCCTAAATGCCCATATTTTCGTCTCGATCCTTACTTCATGGATATAGATAAACTAGAAGAAAAAGACAATAAAGCATTTAAAACATTGAATAAATTAATGAAATCGATTGAGAGTAACTTAACCGATGTTGTTCTACAGCCTGGAGATTTCTGCTTTATTGATAATTACAAAGCAGTACATGGAAGAAAACCGTACACAACTATGTATGATGGTCAGCATCGTTGGCTCAAGAGAATAATTATTACAGGAGATTTAAGGAAATCAAGAAGTGCGAGATGTACATGCACATCTCGAATCATTAACTAACTCTCTTTTATCACTCTGGTATCAGGACTTACGCAATGACCTGACGGGGAATGGCACTAAGATAAGCAAAAACGCTTATGACTCAAGCAGTAAGTGGCGCAGATCGGTGCGAAGGTATCACCAGTGGCAAGATAGGCTGAAAGTGTTTCATAGCAAACAACATCCAAAAAATATAGGAATGCAAATTTTTACTCTCATCTGCTTCGGACAGATGATTTCCCTGATCGGCTCTGGGTTAACTAACTTTGCCTTGGGTGTATGGGTATACCAGCAAACTGGTTCGGTAACGCAGTTCAGCCTCATCTCCCTATTTATAAGCTTGCCGATGATTCTGATTTCCCCTATAGCTGGCACAATGGTAGACCAATTTCCACGCCGTTGGATGATGGTATTTAGTGACTTGGGAGCAGGTATTGCTACAGGGGTGATTGCGTTTTTGTTCGCTGCTGACAACTTGACATTTTGGCATATATGTGCATATGTTACCATCAGTTCCTGCTTCAGCGCCTTTCAATTGCCTGCTTACATGAGTGCCGCTACCCTCCTCGTACCAGAGCAAGACCTTGCTCGTGCCAACGGTTTGTTGCAAGTAGCAGAAGGTGTAGGTTCGTTGGTCGGACCGATGCTAGGAGGTGTGCTGCTGCTGATTATTGGCATCAATGGCATTATCTTTATTGATTTTGCCACCTTTATTTTTGCTCTAAGTATTCTTTTATTAGTTCCGTTCCCAAAACAGTACATCGATCGACATCGTGCCGAAAAAACTCCTTGGTTCAAAGAAGCATCCTACGGCTTGGTATATCTAGTTAAAAGAAGAGGACTGTTTGCGCTGCTACTTTTCTTCGCCATTAACAATTTCCTCGTCGGAATTGTGCAGATGCTATTTACGCCCTTAGTATTGTCCTTTGCCTCAGCTACGGACTTAGGTACAATTTTGACTATTGGCGGTGTGGGAATGCTGGTAAGCAGCGTTCTCATCATTACAATGAAAATGCCACCATACTTAATTATAAGTATATTTGCCTTTAAGCTATTGGGTGGAATTAGCATTATGTATGCCGGGTTATACAAATCTGTCCCCCTGTTAGCGCTGATAGCCTTCTTCTTCTTCTTTGGTCTGCCAATCATTAAAAGTTCAACCCAAATTATTTTCCAAAAGAAAGTACCTTTTAATGTTCAAGGTAGGGTCTTTGCAACAATAGGGGCGATTTCCAGCGCATCGCAGCCTCTTGCTTACACAGTTGCAGGACCACTAGCAGATAAAATTTTCGAGCCATTAGTGACTCCTAACGGGCTTTTAGCAGGAAGTATTGGCAAAATTATTGGTGTCGGTCAAGGACGTGGTATCGGTTTGATGTTTATTCTGATGGGAATACTAACTGTATTGGCGACGATTATCGCCTATCAGTATAAACCGTTGAGACTATTAGAAAAGCAACTGCCTGATGCTCTAGCTTAGGATACCATAATGTCGGAAAAATTCTTGATTTTTAAGAGCGATCGCTGCATAAACGATTTAGATAAATACCCACTAAGTACAGCCGACCATAAAAAAGGGTCGGAAATCATGCCGCTTTCGCATCTACGATTTTAGTATATTGTTGGAATTAACACTTTCACACTTGGCAAGAATTTTTGTAGTTGATTTTTGACTCCAATTAAAAGGGTGTGCGATGACATTCCACTCATTAATGGGAGCAACGCGATTTTGTGATGTTGGACTTTAAAGGAGCGATCGCTAAATTAGTTTATTACGTACACATGAAGATTTAGTACACGTAAAGCAGGAATATTACTTAAGTTAGTTGCTAAAGCTATCCCTCTCCTAAGAAACAGTATTTGCTTGGGGCTGAGGAGAGGGATAGAATAATTGACTTTGACTGAGATAAAATTCGGCTAATAACCTTGGCTGCTTCCTTTAAATAGTGAAAATGGCATAGACCATGAGCAATTCCCGGTAATGCCACTTCAACGGCTTTGCGAATTGACTGTTGTCCGTCACTGATTACCCCATCAATCTCTACATCAAGAGTATTTTTTACCTCTAATAGCAAGGCGGCTAAATCCTCATTCCTTGACGATAATAAAGTTTTTGCCAGCAAAATTTCTCCTGATAAACTTTATACTCCTCATCTTCTCTGTGTTCCCTAGTTTACTTGAATATCTGAGCCTCTCTAACAAACTTTGCGGTTCTAGAAAAAAATTGAGTAATTACGCCAAAGGTGAATGCGTCTACGCATCCGTAGGCTGCGGGAGAACTTTATAAATAAGGGTTTTTGCAATCATTGAGTACAGCTTCATTAACTTTTGCTGTGTAATGAAGCTGTAACAATCATACTAGGCGAACAAATTAACCTACAACACTGCTAGAGAAAACAAAGTCATTTGCTGTGAGCTTAGTTGATGTAATTCCTAGCAATGAAACTAACTCGGTATTTCCGATTTTCACGATAGTATCACTACCCTGTTGCAATATTGTCAGGGTATTAAACTGAGTAACACCAATACCGCCCAGCCCGATTTTATCAATGCCAACTGTAAAATCAGTGACAATGTTCTTGCTAGTTGGCAGAGTGGCGTTAGCAATCCAGAACTGGTCAGTACCAGCACCACCACTCAGGCTATTACTACCTCCTTGACCAGCAAATAGCACATCATCACCATCGCCACCAAACAGGGAATCATTGACATTAGAGAAAAGTTTGTCATCTCCAGAACCACCGTAGAGACGGTTATTGCTACCGTTACTGGTGAGGGTGTCGTTACCTGAGCCACCGAATAATGATTGACGAGAACCTTCAATTACTGTGAGATTATCATCACCTGCCGCCCCAAACAAATTATTACTACCATTGGCTTCCACCACAGTAATAACATCATCACCACTGCCACCATCGACACTGGTATTTTGAGCCGAGCCATTTTGACCGATAAATATGCGATCGCTACCATCTTCCCCGAAAACTGAAGAGTTATTCCCTGCAAGCACTGTGTCATCTCCGTTTCCAGCTAGGATTGTGTTACCTTCAGCACCTTCTACAAAGTCTGCTCCATCACCTGCATTAAAGAATTGTCTTGGCTCAAGATTGACAGTATCGCTATTGCTAGAACCAAAACCGTTCGGGAAAGTAGGCTCTACACCTGTTAGGTTATTGGGTAATTCGAGAATACCCAGTTTTTCAGCAGCCGTATTACCTGTAATATTGAAATCGTTGTCGTTAATCAAGGCTAGAGTATTGGGTGCTACCAATGCTAGACCTTCTAATTTTTCCACCCCGGTGTAACCCAATTGAGCAGCATTAGCAATCAAACTCTTGCTGACAGGGGTAATCTTGGCAGCAGCTAACTCTGTAGAGGTCAGTTGTTCAATAGTTTTACCAACTGGCAAGGTAAAGTTAGCAGGGTTGTTGATGTTAGTCGCCCCAGCTAAATCAATTTGGTAAATTAGTTTATTGCCAGCAGATGTACCATTATCATCTCGTTCAACTACTGCAAATTTGCCGTTACCCAAAGAAACTGCATCGCCAATCTTATCGGTTCCTGGTAGACCTTCTAGGTGATATAAATACTCTCCTGTTACCTGCTTGGTGGCAATATCAAACTCCAGAATTCGCAGGTTGAGAGAAGCTTTGGAAGTCGCATCATTGGCGACATCTGGATCATCGATCGCACTCTGAATAAAGGCATATAATTTGTTACCTTCTAAAGCGACAGCTTCAAATCCTCGGTTATTGCGGCGTTGGGCATAAACTGCTGGCAATACCTCAGTGCCAAAAGTTCCAGGCGATCGATCTGGGTTGGTTGCTGTGGCAGTTCCTTGAGGAATAAAGCGGTCAATCAGTTTACCATTAGTGTCAAAGTGGTAAATTGCCGGACGGTACTCATCCACCAACCAGTAATCTCCATTTTCTGCAACGACAATGCCTTCTAAGTCAGCACCCAAAGGATCGTTAGGTAGAACATTGTTGTTTAAGTCAACGGCAATTTCATCTGTGTAGGCTAAACCGTTTCCTACAGCTTGCAAGTTAGGCAATCCCGTTAATGGGGTCGTTCCATCTTGGCGGAATAGTTCTGTTCTGTTGGTAATCTTGATTTCGCCTGTGGTGCGGTTAAGTTCAAAACTGACTATTTCTGGTTGGAAGTCGGGTAATAAAAATGGTCTTTTGACACCATCAGGTTCTCCATTGGGGCCACGATCTGTGTTGGTAACAAATTTCAGGTTGCCATTTGCCGCAAACCCTTGGAAATACAACCCAGAAAAACCACCCAAGAAAATATCTTGATTTTTAGAGGTTGTTCCTAACTTGGGTAGGTTTTCAAATTCATAGATAGTCAGCTTGGGTTGGGCAACAGGATTGCGAGGATCGTAACTAGTGGTATCGATATTTAGAGAATTGGGGAAGGCATTGGCAATATTTTCCCAAGGCACCAGTTTAAAGTTAGAGCTGATGTTTTCTTCTTCACCTTCATCGTTAACTATTTTGGCAGGTTCATTAGAGCCATCTTGAGTGACAAATAAACCAAATGGGAAGTTAGGCCCCAGTGGCACATTTATTACATCAGCCCCATCTGACTCTTGCACGCTGTCAATTGACCCATTGTTACCAATGGCAAAGTTACCCACGTATTCGTTGTTACCTTCACGTGTGTAGGCAACAAAGGTGCTATCGCCTTGGCTGGATGCTAATAAGTAGCCTGTGCCGTTTTTGCCGTAATAAATAGTCAACCCTTCGGCATCATCGGTAAGGTGAGAGCCACCCTCAAAACGGACGCGATCGATCGGCTTGCCTGTTGTGCCACCGTCCGGTTCTGCCTGGAATTTCCAGATGCCCACATCTTCTTGGGCGATGTAGAGAAAGCCGGTTTCTTGGTCAACCACCATACCCTCTGTTTGGGGAGAACGCCCTTCTGTGGTAGGCGAAGGGATGGTAAACTCCCGCACCAGTTCTGCGCCAATTTTGCCATTCCCTTTGTCAATCAATTTGAACTGAGCTATATCTCCAGTTTCTCGCCGACTGGTAAAGACATAGTAATCATTAGTTATGGGGCTACGGTATAAGGTAACTCCGTAAGAACTGCGAGTTGATGCAGAATAAGGAGGTTCAAAAGGTGATGCTTGGAAGATAGTACCAATATTGCGATCAGTGATATCTTCCAAGTATTCTCCGGGGGTGGTGGGATTGGGATTAATTTTGAAGATTGCTAGTTTATCATTTTGGCGATCGCTAGCTACGGCAATATCAATAGATTGATTGCCTAATTTAAAACCGTATTGCAGGTCAATGTTATTGTAGCGAATGCCACCAGGATTAACTGTTTGCAACAAATTACCAGACAAGTCATAAACCCGCAGTCCAGCATTTTTGACTGAGGTTAATACTAGACTATCGGAAGCATTTGTGGCGTTCACATAGATAGCAGGATCGTCAGCATCAGCACGTCGATCTACTGGTAGGGTTTCATCGTCTAATAAATCGGGACGAGTTTCTAATCTGGGTGCAGCAGTGGGAACTAAGTCTGCATTCAAAGTGAGGATTTGGGTAAATTGGCTTTGGTTGAAGTTGTTATCACTTACCAGCACAATCGACTGGCTACCATCTGCTAGTTTGGGGCCAAAGGTAATACCTTCGATGTTATCTGTACCGTTAGGCAGGTTTAAGTCATTTAAATTCAACAGCAGACGTTTTTGAGCGGGTTTGATAGCCGCTAGTTGTTCAGTACTCAAATTCTTGAGAGAATCGTAGAAGCTAATGTCAGTTGCACCTTGCAAAGAAATTTCGTAGATTTTGATCGTGTTACCTACACCTTGGGCAAAGGAACGTTCTAACGCTAGTAGTGTGCCACGATTATCTATTGCTAGTAAATCTGTCAAACCATTGTCAGCTGAACCTGTGCTAGGGTTGGGTGGTTCGGGAATTGCATCGGTAATATAAAGGTATTCTTTTTCTGGTTGTCCACTAACCAGATTGTATTGCAGAATTCGGGAAGGGCTGCCACTAGTGAGTGAAGCTTTTAATCCATCTTGGGACAGTGCGTTTTCGGTGGCGGTGAATAGAGTTTTCTGGTCGGGTGTAATGGTAAGGCTTTCAAAGGCTAAGTTATTGTAAACACCTGATGTCTGCGTATCGCCGGCATTGATAACACCATTGCCGTTGGTGTCTTCTACCACTGGTAGAAATTTGCGGGGAACAAATAGCGAAGCTACTTCTTGCCCTGTAGTCAAGGAAAATTCTTTAATGAAGGGATTGGTAACGCGACCAGCAGCAGGGTTTACTTCGCCTTCGGAAGAGATAAAGACTGTACCATTGTTGGTTAAAGCAATGCCTTCTGGGTCAAGGCTATTGAGTGCAAAGAATTTGCCACTGGTATCTTTTAGGGGTGTGACATTGGTAAAAGTCACCCTGGAATCAGAAGCAGTGAAGGTATAAAAGCGGGCAGGGGCAACTTGGGAGCGATCGTCTGAGATTGCATAGTAGCGGTTGTTAGCTGCATCGTAGGTGACACCAGATAGTCCTCCTAATGGAGTTGGTGTTCCGTTCACAGTTCCCGCCGCACCAGTAGGAATAAAGCCTGTAGTAAAAGTACTCTGCCCGACAAATCTTACATTGGGAATGGTTTTACCTGGTTCGGCTGCTCCTGTTTGCACATCTGCGAACACCAAGCGATGGTCAGAACTGGGGAAGGGAAAAGTACCTACCAAAGGAAACGTTGAATCAGTATTTAGAGGCCAAAATACTCCTGAGTTGTCAATTGTCAGGTTAGCGGAAGGTAGCACATAGTCAGTCCGCAGGTTTCCGGGAGTCGTATCGGCAAAGTCTGCGGTGTCAAAGCTAGGATTACCCTTTTGGCTAGCGTTTGCACCAGCTTGTAAGTCTGCTTGTTGGCGCGCACCCAGACTCGTAGGGATGACATTAGTATTGATATTGGGATTTTGCAACAGTTGACGAACAGCGTTGTCAAAACTATCACCATCTAACGGATCTGCATTTTGATCGCCCACAATCACAAAGCTCGACCCAGCAGCAATCCCACCAGTTTTACCTTCATCATCGTAAATGTAATTACCATTACCAGGGGTAATATAGTCTGCCCAAAAACGGATCTCGTCGTGGTTGCGCTTACCGTTGCGGTCTTCCACGCCATCAAAGGTTGGCGGTGTGGGGTGGCTGGCGAGGACATGAATTATCTCACCGTTTACTTGGATGGGTATATCCCAGTGACTTTTAGAAGAAAGGCGTAGAACTGCCAATTCCTCCTGAGAATACCAATCATTTGGCTGTGGTGTTGTCGGATCGTCAGGAAGCAAAGCATTAGGCATATCCTTCCAGAGAAAATTTTGAAAGGTGCGAATGTTGGCAGTGTCAATGGGATATTTGGACAACAGCAACATCCCGTATTGACCAGGGAAATTCCCGAATCCGAAAGCATCATCGCCATATCCTGATTCGCCTGGGGTTGTAACTGCTGTGCCATTGTTGTTCAAGTCAAAACCAGAGGCAATACCCGTATTGGAAGGAGCGATGTAAAAGTAGGGGTAGTCAACGGGTGTTGTACCATTCTGGCTAACGGCTAGGTAATTTTGCCGGAATAGTTGAACTGCCTCCGGGGAGTAGTCAAACTCGTTAATTAGCAACACATCCGGGTTATTACGCTGGATAATTTCTGCAACAGCTTTTGCTTGAGCGTTGTCAGGGGTAGACAAATCGCTGACTAACTGACCTTTGGCATTACGATTCAAAGAAGCGTTGAATTGAGAAAAGCGAATTGTATTAGTAGTTACCATGTTTAATTCTGAGATAGATTCTAGACATGAGACTGCTTTGAAAATCGGGAATAAGGAACCGCAGAGGCGCAGAGTACACAGAGAAATCGGAGTTGGATTAAATCTGCGTTAAATAAAGACGAAACGAGTAACAGCTACTTATTTTGTATTGTTTGAAAATTGCCTGAAAAGCTGATGTTCAGTAATAATTTGCAAACATAATCAAGTCACATTGACAATCGCAATATCACCCTTTCAGAAAAACTATTTTTAGTCAAAAAAGCTACTATTTTTACTAGTATTAATCCATATTCAGCAACCTCAAGTTATCTCAGCAACGTTAAGAAACTGCTAGCAAAAGGTTAAAAGAATAAATAATATACAGCTGGATTTAGATACCCGACATTTTTAATAAGTCCGAGGGACAGCAATTTTATGTGCATAAAAAAAGGCGGACAAGATGTCCGCCCCACGATAAGTAGTTGGATATTTTTTATTTGAAAGTCATTTTGTATTAAAAACCACTCTTGCTTACCGGAATTTACCAGGGTTGAGACGAACACCGTTGGGTTGAGACTGACGACGAATTGCAACTCCACTGCGCAAATTGTTTCCAGTACCACCATCTTGACGATCGAGGAAAGGTTTCAGATTAATCCCACTTCTAGATGAGCTAATCCGATTATTGCCACCGCCTAGAAGTGTGCGTCCTAAATTATATAATTCGTTGCCTCCACTACTGCGATCGCCATAAGTATTAACGGCAATAGTTTGTTGTCCACTGTCAGCAGTAGTCAAGTTTTGGAAAATGCTATTGCGGATAACGTAGGGATCTTTGCCACGCGGGACTGTTAACACAATTCTACAAGTTGGGTTAGCTTCTGTTGTGACACAGACAATATTTTCGTTATTTTCTACGGCTGTCTGGAGTTCTTGTAAACCATCTGGGCGATAAAGTTCCAAACGACTGGCAATTGCTGTACAACGCCTTTGTGCGTCCCAACCACCACCTAAAGCCGCAGGTGCTGCCCAAGCAAAGAATTGTCCTGGTTGACTTTGTGGCTGGTACATGACAGTATACTGTCCATTATAAGTCTGACAGGTAAACCGAGTTGTACCATCAGCAGAGGGTGAAGGTGGTACACCTGTCGATGTGTCTATTGGGACTGGTGCTGATGTGCCACCTGATGGTACTGTTGGTACTACTACACCATCGCCATTAGAATCATATTGCGCCATTGCTGCCGAATTGCCCAGACACAAAGATAAGCCAAGACTGCCCAAAGATATCAACCGCAGCATTTGTGATGACATAAATCATCCTCCAGGAGAAATAAGTAGGGAATTGATAGTTTAAGTGACGAATAATTCTGGCTTTTGATTCAGCAAAAACCTATTTTTTTCCTCTCGTGCCTTTTTCCCAGCGATTAGCTTTTTCAGCTGTACTTGAATTTCTGTATGATGCCCACTCCTTGATAAGCGCAACGGTTGTAGCACTTATTTGCTTAAACTGAGTCACTCAAATACTTGAAAATTTTATTTGTATATGCTAAGGCAAATTATTTGGATCGATACCTTGAGATTGTAGATAGGCAATTAGCCGTTCTTTTCGCTGGCGTTCCTGTTCGGCACGTTGGCGTTCCTGTTCAATTTGTTCCACTGCCCAAAGTAACAAATTACCTGCCTCATCCCACCAGCGCAACCAGTAACCAGTTCTGGCTTCTTTTGTTCCTTGCCAAGTTCCTAGAAATAAACCTATTGAATCAATCCAATGACGACCATTTTCATCAGGTTGCTTTAACTCGTAGCGCCTGTTTTCGAGTTGGTAAAATTCTAATAAACCACCATTTGGATCAAAAATTATGTAAATTGGGACTTGAAGAATCTGCTCGTAAAAAAACCATTTTCCTGGTGGATAGGTTCGTTTAAAAGAGTATTCTCCACCCTCCGTGTCAGATAGAAATTCCATCACAATTGCCGGAATATCTCCATCTAAATTAGGTGTATAGCTTTTGCGTTCTCCTAAAACCTGATTTACCGATGGCACATAAACCCAGTCGGGTGCTTTAGCTATAAATTGCCCGTTTATTGTCGCACAAAGTCCAAAATTTGAAGCTATTAACATCTGCGGTTGAATGAAACCACTTATCTCAAGGCTTTCGCGCAAAGCACCAGCTAATAGTGGCTGACCTGTATTTTCCACTGGTTCATCCTCTAGGTGAAAATCTGCGGGCAATGCTTCCCAAGATACTACTAGTTCTGTTGAAGATTTAGCGTCACCGAGTTGGGTTGCCATAAACACCCCCTTTTATTGATTTGTCTTTATTTTATGGCTGACCAGTGGTTTGTTGCTGACGGGGCGATAAAAAAAGCTAGGATGCAGATAAAATCGCACTGATTCTCAACAAACACAAAAAACCCCAGCTAATTTAGCCGAGGTAAAGTCGAGAAGTGAGATTGACGATGAGATACAGCGATACTGAAATCAAAAAATCTTAGCTAACGCTAAAACCAACCAAAACTAAAGCGGTGACGATTAAAGTTGCAAAAAGACCCTGTAAAACGTATTTACGTTGTTCCCAAATTGCTGGGTACTCAGAGTAGTACATCTTGGGTTCTGCTGCGTAGTTGTTGAGAATGCCGTCTTCGTTGGTGGTGGTGTACATAGCTTTTTCTTTTCTTTGTTTTGTTATCTTATGTAACTAAATATAACAATTTCGTTACAAATCGTCAATATGACTTGACAAAAAAAGACTGATAGTAGATATAAAAATGACTTATCAGCACACCATTAGCGTTTGGGATACGTAAAACACAAAAAACCCCGGCGAAACTAACCGAGGTGACAGAGAGAAGTATGAATGACAATGAGATACAGCGATATTGAAATCAAAAATCTTAGCTAACGCTAAAACCAACCAAAACTAAAGAGGTGACGATTAAAGTTGCAAAAAGACCCTGTAAAACGTATTTACGTTGTTCCCAAATTGCTGGGTACTCAGAGTAGTACATCTTGGGTTCTGCTGCGTAGTTGTTGAGAATGCCGTCTTCGTTAGTGGTGGTATACATGGTTTTTCTTTTTTTTGTTTTGTTATCTTATGTAACTAAATATAACAATTTCGTTACAAATCGTCAACAAGGCTTGACAAAAAAAAGACTGATGGTAATGATAAAGCAAACTTATCTGCGATCGCAGATACTGGCGAAACGATTCTAGGCAATGAAAGCAGCTTGTATAAGCTAATCAGCATTAAAGTTGCTCCCATCAGGGCGGGCAAGATGCCATTAGTGTCAACTTCAGGTTAAAACCAGTCTAGAAAAAGCTTTTAGTAGATTATCTCCTTCCCAGTCTCCGACTGGGAATACCCCTGATTGAGGCTCCGCCTCCCTTTCCTCGCGGCAGAATAGCATTTCCAGCCAGAGGCTGAAAACGAGATTTGAAAAGGGTTTTGGCTAAAGTTGACACCAATGGTAAGATGCCCACCCTACTAAAATTAGAGAATTTACGTCTGATGTGAATTAGAAACACCGCTTATTCTATAAGGGTTTCTAGATTCACTCAAAATCATAGTTTTGGGATTACCTATGAAATTACAAGGGTTTCAAAGCTTAATTCACATTAGGCGTAATTTATTTTTTAATATTCCCTAAATTTCTAACCCAACTACCATTAAGTCGGGCGGATGTTCAACATTAAACTGGTAATATATCTCTCGTCGCTCTTGGGCTGGAAGAGTTAACAGCCATTCTAAAATCCCCATTTCACCGAGTTGAATTTGTGGATTGCTGCGACTGAGACGTACTTTAATTTGCTCGTTGCGGCTAACTGGCAATTGTTCAGTTAATTTTAGATTTACTTCTTTCTCTAGTAAGTTAGTAACAATCAACCGATAACTATAAGTAATCCGGCGCTGGTTGCTAATTAATCTTTTATCTACCAGGCGTTCAACTAAATCGCGTTCAATTTTTAAACCTTCGTCAATTCCTAAGTTCAGTTTGAATTCTTGCCCTGGTGCAATATTTTCTAACCCAGTAGTACCGACAAAAACGTTATCGCGGAAAATATTCGCTTTGCCTGGTAACAAAGTTGCACCGTTGGGACTATTTTTCACATTCGCTTGCAGATAAGCAAAACTTACCAAGCGCGGCATTGCTACATAATCGAAGCTACAAGGATAATCATCGTTGAAAATCGTAGTCTTATGAGGTGCGCCATCGCTGGGAATATTACCACCGCCACTCAATTTAAAGGTGACTACACTCCCTTCTTTGGATACTTCTGCTGTAACGGTTTCTGCTGGGATGAGACTATCTTCTGTAACTTCATCTTGTTCTTGCCAATCTGCTCTGGCAGCAGAAGCAGGTGGTTCTGGTATGCTAGGTAGCAGTGGTGGCTGGGCAGTAAATCGTTGTCGTATTCTTCGAGGAAGTGGGCTATCAATATACCAGGGTTCAAGTTTGGGTGGAAGCGTACCTAACCCCGGTTTAGCGGTAGAAAGGGTGAGATTTGCACCAATCCAATCTTCACCAGTGCTTTGAGTGATTTCTGCAAGGTAACTCAGATGTACAATCTCGCTAGTAGTGCTAAAGCGCAAGTCATAAAGCGGATTCCAACTAGCGCGATTTACTATGTAGGATATCTCTAATTCAAATTCGCCTTCACCCGCGACTTCAACTGCTACAACTAAGCTAAAACTCTCTTTAGGATGGGGCGTTTGGATTATTTGCAATGAGGTGTGGAGTGCTTGCAGTTGTTTGTCTAATTCCTGCTGTTGAGTTTTGCACTCTCCAGATGCGATCGCATATTCACTATACTGGCTTCCAAGAAAGTTGAGGAAATCCAAAGTTTCGCTGAGGCTGAGATTTTTCCGAGACAAACTTTGTGCAAAGGGTTCTTCTGTTTTTTCGCGTAAGCCAGCGATAAAACTAGATTGCAATGCCAAAGCGTCTACTTGGGCTTGCAAGTGGCGTTTTTCTGCTTCTAATTGCTGAATTTGCCTTGTCAAATGTGCTACTCGTTCTGCTACAGGTTCAGTAGTGTAGATGCGATCGCTACTAACTCCCATCAAGCGCACCCCTACCGTACCTGTACCGCTAACCCTAACAGACTCAGTTTCTAGAGTCATTGGCACTGGGGTAATTACTAATTCCTGTTCAATTCCTGTTAAATCAACTACACCTCGCCGTGTAACCAATGCTCTGTCAGAATACACTGTAACAGCTACAATCTCGCTTTGTACTGTTTTGCGCCAAGATGGTATTTCCGGGTTAACCACTGCCAGTTTTCCCCCATTTTTAATGATTCTGCTGGTCAATTGTCAATGTTTATCGGTCTAACAGTCAACCCCTTTAGAGAATTCGTAATTCACAATTACGAACTACGAATTACGAATTCTCTTATCCATGAATTGGTTCAAAAGTACTATAAGCAGTATCAGCTTTTTGTTTAACAATATTTTTTGCTGCTGCTAGTAGATACTCATAATAGGCACGAGCGACAATAGATAGCTGCTTGCCAGATGGGTAAACCATGTACCAATCCCGCTGAATGGGGAAGTGTTGCACATCTAAAATGCTGAACTCTGAAGCGTCTGATAGTAAGGTATGACGGGATAAAACAGAAATTCCTAAACCACCTGCTATCGCTTGTTTAATTGCTTCGTTACTTCCCAATTCTAGCTTGACTTTTACTACTACCCCTTCTTCTTCAAAGAGCTTTTGGACGGCGCGACGAGTTCCGGAACCTGGTTCCCGCATAATAAAAGGTTCGTTAGATAGGCGTTGTATAGGAATATTTTTTTCTTTGGATAAAGGATGATTAGTCGGTGCAAAAACTATCAAAGGATTTTCTAGAAATGGTTCACAAGTCACATCGATATTGTCTGGAATTTGACTCATAATATATAAGTCGTCCAAATTTTGACTCATCCGCTCTAAAATTTGTTCGTGATTTGTTACTTGCAGCGAGATATCAATCCCTGGATAAAGGTCGCAAAATGGCCCTAACAAACGTGGGATAAAATATTTTGCTGTTGTAATCACTGCCAAACGTAATTGTCCCTGTTTTAGCCCTTTTAAATCTGCTACCTTCATTTCATACTGGGCGATATTGTGAAAAATCTGCCGACAAGTAGCAAACAATTCCCGTCCTGCCTCTGTCAGATACAATCGCTTCCCCACTTGCTCAAATAATGGCAAACCTACTGATTTTGTGAGTTGCTTGATCTGCATAGAAACGGTAGGTTGGGTGAGAAACAATTCCTCAGCAGCACGAGTAAAGCTACTGTGCCGTGCCGCTGCCTCGAACACCTTTAACTGGTGCAGCGTCGCTTGGTTCAAGAGTGATTCTCCTATATATAGCGATTAATAGATATAAAACTAGTATTACTGAACACTGGCAAATGATATAGTTATGCTCACAGAAAGTTACGAGTTTTATCATAGATAAAACTCTATTACTTATATTAAAACAAAAGTATTTACTTATGGATTGAAAAAGCTATTATTCAGAATAGCTAAAGCGTAAGATGCCTTCTATCTAAACGATGAATGCTGAACGATGATTTGACAAAATTCATCTATCATCATTCATCATTCCATAATTCTTCTTGAACTTTTGTCGGTAGCTTGGTTAAGTCTGGTAATCTCAGTACCTCGATTTCTGCAACTTGTTCTTTAATATTCACTGGCAAGTTTAACGGTTCGCGTTCTTCTATCCAGCAGCTTGCTAATGGCAAAGTTAACTCCATTTCGTCCAGCGGTCGGGGAATTACCATCACTGCATTCAATTCCCCAATGCGTTCTGCTTCAAACATTCCCGCTTCCACTGCTACCGCCACATTTGCTACAGAACCACGAATAATTGCTGTACACAAACCCCCACCAATTTTTTCATAAGCTGCTAAATGAACATCAGCAGCTTTGAGCATGGCATCACATGCTCCTACCATCGCCGGAAATCCTCGCGTTTCTACCAAACCAATTGCTTGGTTACTCAGACGGCTGGAATTGCCCTCTTGCATTAATTTAGTGAAACGGGTTGTGATGGGAAGTACTATATCTAGGTTGGGATAAGGTCGGGGAATCACTAAACTAGAAACCAACTGACCAAACTGTTCAGCCGTTTGCACGCCAGATTCTACCGCCAGACGCACGTCAGCAATTCCACCCCGAACGATCGCAGTACAATGACCACTACCAATTTTTTCATACCCAACCAGGTGAACTCCCGCTGATTTCAGCATCATATCGGCCGTCCCAACGATTGCCGGAAAGCTACGGCAAGAAACCAAACCCAAAGCAGTATCCTGAAAGGTTTCTTGAATACTCGCTCCCTGGCTCGCTCCCTGGATAGTACGAATCGACCGTTGATTATATGTTTCCATGATGAATTCTCCAAAATACGGAAAAAGGCGACACCTTACAATTAACACTTACTCTGACTAATCGTCAGGGTTTGGGTCGTTCAAGGATTGTCTGTGAGGAAACAATGTAGTCAACAGTCTGCTTATGCTCCCTTGTCCATAAATTTGAGTCCCAAAACCATTAGGGGATTCTAAGGCAGACTGACTGGGATCTGAATGATGTTCTGTTGACTCTTGGGATTCCCTTAAGGTGGAGTCAGTATCATTGGTCGGTTCTTCCATAGGAGGAGACTGACTTTCGGGAGTGGCGGGAGATTTAAAATAAGAAATCGACTTGTTTTGTTTGAAATCTACAAAAGCCGAAGCTGAGAAGTTAGTTGAGGAAATTACCTTTTCCTGACCTCCACCTGAGCTATTTTCTTCTTCTTTCGGTGGTGTATTTGTAGTAGAAGTTGGGTTATTTGTAGATGCTTCTAGCTGTTTTGTTGGCTCAATCTGCCGACTGGTATCTCCTAAAATTGAACCAGGCGGTACTACTTGTTCGGGTGCAACCGAATAGTTAAAAACTGTAGTCGCTGAACCAATACAAGCATTTGCGCCAATTTTGCCTTTGCCAATCATCAAAAAACCGGCTCCCAGGTTTGCACCTGCTTCTACCTCTAGGGTGCCTTCATGGACTTGGAGAATTGCTCCCATACCAATACAGACCCCTGGCCCAATGACGATCTTGCTGTTTACAGCCGCTTGGAGGATCACCCCAGGTGCAAGTACCGCGCTTGGATGAATAGTCACCTCACCACTAATGTAAGTATCAAAGTTATTGCTGAGGCGCAGTAGCGGCACAGACATGGAAATTTTAACCTCGCAAGCCCTAAGAAGATAGGAGTTAAAAGTGAGGAGTTAGGAGTTAGTTAAAAGTGGGGGAGTTATAAATTTTAAGTTTGGAGTTATCAATTAACAATCTTTTTTAACTCCTAACTTCTAACTCCCAACTCTTGTACAGACGCGATTAATCGCGTCTCTACTCCTAACTCCTTAAGGTCGTTGAATAATCGTTTCTAATACACGACGCTTGGCTTTGGGGTCAACACCAATTAAGCGCACATATTCACCTTGGTATTCGCCGAGTTGTCTTTCTATGGCGGCGATCGCTTCTCTTTCTGAGGAGGCTTGAATTTGACCAGTACTAGTCCAAGAACCTGTACGGAACCGTCGTTGATCTACGTGTTCAATACTAATTTTTGAGCCGCTAGCCAATAATTGCCGGAGTTGGTCTACTACTTCACTATTCAAGCGGGTAGCAGTCGCTGTGGCTGTGGCTGTAGGAGTAGTATAGGGAGCACTGCTAGTATATGATTTCTGACTACCAGAGGAGGCTACTTGACCATTTGGACGTTGGATAATAGTCTCTAATACCCGTCGTTTGGCTTTGGGGTCAATACCAATTAAGCGTACATATTCCCCTTCGTATTCACCGAGGTGTGCTTCTATAGCTGCGATCGCTTCTCTTTCTGAGGAGGCTTGAATTTGACCGATACTAGTCCAGGAATTTATACGGAAGCGGCGCTCATCCACGTGTTCAAGGCTAATTTTAGACCCACCAGCCAATAAATGCCGAAGTTGGTCTACTACTTCAGAACTCAAACGGTTACTGCTAGCTGTTCCCCTATCATAGGATGCTGCACTACTGCTAGTACTAGTATATGATTTCTGACCACCAGAGGAAACTGCTTGACCATTTGGACGTTGGATAATGGCTTCTAGTACCCGCCGTTTCGCTTTGGTGTCAATGCCGATTAAACGTACATACTCGCCTTGATGACTTGCGATACATTCTTCCAAAGCGGAGATGACTTGATTTGTGGAAGTTGCTTCAATTGGCTTGCAACTAGTCCAGGAACCAGTGCGGAAACGCCGCTCATCTACGTGTTCCATGCCAATTTTGTAACCACCTGCCAAGAGTTGGCGAATTTGCTCTAGAGTTTCGCTACTGACTTTGCCACTGCTAGAACCGTTACTATTACCATTATCATAGCTGTTGCTGTAGCTTCTGTAACTGCTATTACCATGACTAGCTGGAGCTTTAAAGCTGCTAGCTGGTTTTGGATCGTCATCGGGACGTTGAATGATGGCCTCTAACACGCGCCGTCTATCTTTGTCAATGCCAAATAGTCGGACATACTCGCCGCTATGCTCTTGTAGACAGCCTTCTAAGGCTGAGATCGCTTCACCAAGCGATCTCGGTTCGATTGGTTGGCAACTAGTCCAAGAACCCGTGCGGAAACGTCTTTGGTCTACATGTTCCGTACCAATTTTATACCCTTGCCCCAATAGATACCGCAACTGATCTATTGTTTCTCCACCCAAGCTATTGCTCGACACTTCACTACTCCTTTCCAACTCTAAAACAGTAATACCATTACCTGTATAAGATTTAGCGTTCTCATCCCGAATGGGTGCTATACATTTAGTATCCGCAGCACAGAGATAACCAGCTCGTAATGCCTGATTAATTCCAACCACATGATGAGCAAATTCTTTATCTTGATCTTGCACATCTGGCAAGCGATCGGCTTGCTGCTGGCTGGTAATTATCGCTCCCGAAGGTACATACTTCCCAGAGGGAATCTCTACGTCTTGAATCAAAGCGTGCATCATTACGATGCAACCTGCACCCACCCTGGCATTAAATATCGTAGAGCGAAAGCCAATGAAGGAATTATCACCTACATAAGCTGGCCCGTGAATTAGAGCCATGTGGGTAATGCAAGCGTTTTTACCAATCCATACTGAGTATTTATTTTGGTCATCGCCAATTACTCGACCTTGCTCCAACCCATGAATGACAACACCATCTTGAATGTTGGTGTTTTCACCCAGATAAAAAGGTGTGCCTTCATCCGCTCTAATCGTAGTCCCCGGAGCAACGATTACATTTGCACCTATTCGTACATCCCCAATCAGATTGGAGAATGAATGTACAAAAGCAGTTTCATGGATTTTGGGTTCAGCTAAATTCCTTGACCACGGGGTTGGGGGTGCCGCCGTGCTGCGGACTGCCATCGCGAGATTCCTCCTCTATTATCATTTGTCAGTTGTCATTTGTCAGTTGTCATTTGTCGACAGCTAATGACTAATGACCCTTCGGGTTCGCAGTTGCTCATGGGGGAAACCCCCTTGGCGCTAGCCTCTCCCTTTGGGAGAAGACCGCACTGGCTCACCAATGAGCAATGACTATCAATATTGATCTTTTTTGCTGTAAATGAGGCGATCTTCAACGTAAATAGTATCTATGATCGCCACCACTGCTGCATCCAATGGACGCTGTTCGTTGCCAACAACTTGACGAGCGGCACTACCACGAGTGATGAGTACCCACTCATCTACTCCTGCTCCCACAATATCTGCTGCTACTTCATACTCTGGTAGGATATTGCCGTTTTCATCTACTAATTGTAACAACAGTAGTTTCACACCTCTAAGAGTTGGCTCTTTTTGGGTGCTAACTACTGTGCCGCGAACTTTGGCAATTTGCATTACAAATTACGGTCTTCTACCGAAAGGACGAATTGCATTTACATTTTCCCGGAACTGCTCTACATCTTCGGTATAACGAATTGGGAGAACGTATTCCAAGTTTTCGTGAGGACGAGCAATGATATGAGTAGACAACACTTGTCCGCCGTTGACCCGCTTTACAGATTCAACCCCAGCAGCTACGGAAGCCTGCACTTCCGAAACGTCACCCCGAACAATTACCGTTACCCGACCACTACCGATTTTTTCATAACCTACTAAAGTTACGCGAGCAGCTTTCACCATTGCATCAGCAGCTTCCACCACTGCTGGAAAGCCCAGCGTTTCAACCATTCCCACTGCAATTGACATTAGTTTTAATCCCTATTTCAAAGTTTTTAGTCTTGGACAAAAGTTATGCTCTTTTCAGGCAAAAAGCATTAATTTCTTTGTTTAAACAGCTTTTAAGTACGGAATTGTTCCACCGCTTCTGTGTAACGTATCGGCAAGACGTATTCCAGGTTTTCGTGAGGACGAGCAATGATGTGAGTGGATAACACTTCACCACCAAAGACTCTTTTTGCCGCTTCAACCCCAGCTGCTACGGAAGCTTGCACTTCCGATACATCTCCCCGAACTATCACGGTGACGCGAGCGCTACCAATTTTTTCATACCCTACTAAGGTGACACGGGCGGCTTTCACCATCGCATCAGCAGCTTCCACCACTGCTGGAAAGCCCTTCGTTTCAATCATTCCAACTGCAATTGGCATCGCAGAACTCCTACAAAATTAATGCAATCTGTACTGTCGTTTGAATTTTTTGACGGGGAGAGCCTGATCTTATAGCTAAGAAAACACTTCCAAATTAAGCATAGGAAAGCTTGGCGTTCCTGGCAATATAAATTACTATAATAGTTTATGATAAGAAAGTTTTAAAAAACTTAACAAAAAGTTATCTAGGCTTCTGAGCAATTAAAGTTTACAGATTCCTTGACCAGGCACTTATGCTTTATAATTTCTTTATCACATTTACAAAACGACATTCATAACCAGGGCTAATCCTATCCGATAAAAGGTAAGCAGCGGCTGTATGTTTTGCTGTATCTATCTTTTCTTAAATATTTCTAAGTGTACAATGACTAGGTGAAACATACATAAGTTTTTTAAATATATCGTATAAATTACTTTGGTTAAAGTAGAAATACAAATGTAAAAAGGTCAGTGATATTAAGGCAAGTAAATGCTTTTGCTTATGTAAAGTTATATTTTAAGTATATTTAATAGGGTATCGTTAAGTAAAAGTACTTCTGGAAGTTCAGTTAAA
This sequence comes from Nostoc sp. DedSLP03, assembly GCF_034530815.1. Taxonomy (NCBI): domain Bacteria; kingdom Bacillati; phylum Cyanobacteriota; class Cyanophyceae; order Nostocales; family Nostocaceae; genus Nostoc; species Nostoc sp. DedSLP03. The sequence continues at coordinate 183,993 of NZ_JAVRCK010000002.1, read as the reverse complement.
ATAATAGTAAAAAAACATCGGTAATTTTGGTAAATTAATTTTATTAAATAAATAATTGGTTAGAAATTTTTTAAAATAAAGGCTGAGTCATTAAGGGAAATTTAAATGGAGCAATTTCTATTTTCAACAAGTTGGTTTGTGCCTTTGTATAGCTTATCAGGCGCAATTTTGACCTTGCCGTGGGGAATAGGAATAATTAAGCGAACAGGGCCAAGACCTGCGGCATACTTCAACTTGTTGACGACCGTTTTAGCTTTTGTCCATAGCCTATTTATATTTAAAAATGTCTGGGATAGAGAGCCAGAAAACTTAGTAGTCAATTGGTTCAAAGCAGCAGATTTAGACTTATCTTTTGCCTTGGAACTATCGCCAGTCAGTATTGGGGCAACAGTTTTAATTACAGGGTTAAGCTTACTGGCACAAGTTTACGCTCTGGGTTACATGGAAAAAGACTGGTCGTTAGCGCGTTTTTTTGCGCTGCTGGGATTCTTTGAAGCAGCGCTATGTGGTCTAGCGATTAGCGATTCTTTGTTTCTCAGCTATGCCCTTTTGGAAGTACTGACGCTTTCGACTTATTTGCTGGTGGGTTTCTGGTACGCTCAACCATTAGTAGTGACGGCGGCGCGGGATGCATTTTGGACTAAACGGGTAGGAGACTTGTTGCTGCTGATGGCTGTAGTGACACTTTCTACCTTAGCTGGGAGTTTGAACTTTTCAGATTTATATGAATGGGCACAAACCGCTAATTTAAGCCCAATGACATCGACACTGCTAGGGTTAGCACTAATTGCTGGGCCTGCTGGTAAATGTGCCCAATTTCCACTACACCTGTGGTTAGATGAAGCAATGGAAGGGCCCAATCCTGCCTCGGTAATGCGGAACTCTTTAGTCGTAGCTGGTGGTGCTTATCTGCTGTATAGATTTCAACCATTATTAGCGCTGTCGCCAGTTGCCTTGAATGCCTTGGTAATCATGGGTACAGTAACGGCGATTGGAGCGACATTAGTATCCATAGCTCAAATTGACATTAAGCGATCGCTATCTCATTCCACCAGTGCATACATGGGCTTAGTGTTTTTAGCAGTGGGGTTACAGCAAGGGGGTGTAGCCTTGATGTTGCTGTTAGCTCATGCGATCGCTAAAGCGTTATTATTTATGAGTTCTGGTTCAGTCATCTTAACTACCCAAAGCCAAGACTTAACAGAAATGGGCGGTTTGTGGTCGCGGATGCCAGCCACCACCACAGCCTTTGTAGTTGGTTCAGCCGGGATGGTGACACTGCTACCCTTGGGAAGCTTCTGGGCAATGCTATCATGGGCTGACGGTTTCGTGAATATTAGCCCTTGGGTAATTGGGGTTTTAATATTAGTCAATGGTTTGACAGCATTGAATTTGACAAGAGTATTTAGATTAGTCTTTTGGGGGAAACCGCAACAAAAGACTCGTCGCACCCCAGAAGTTGGTTGGCAGATGGCCTTCCCAATGGTGTTTCTCACAGTGCTGACTCTGCTTCTACCTTTAATGTTACAGCAATGGTACTTACTACCAGATTGGGAAAGTATTAATTGGTATGTGGCGTTAGCCTTGTTTGGGTCTACCGTAGTGGGGGTAGGTGTAGGGTGTACAGTTTACCTGCACAAAGCTTGGTCAAGATCCAGAATCTTGACGTGGAGATTTCTGCAAGACCTGTTAGGTTATGATTTTTATATTGACCGAGTTTATTATGTAACCGTGGTAAGTGTAGTAGGACTGCTATCTAAAATTTCTGCTTGGAGCGATCGCTACTTGGTTGACGGTTTAGTAAACTTGGTTGGGTTTGCGACCATTCTCGGCGGACAAACTTTAAAGTACAGCATTTCTGGGCAATCTCAGGGCTATATGTTGACCATCCTAGCAGTTGTCAGCGTCCTGGGTTTTTTCATCAGTTGGTCATTGGGTTTACTAGATAAATTGCCTTTTTAGAGAGACGCGATAAATCGCGTCTGTACGTTTTGTAGAGACGCGATTTATCGCGGCTGTTATTCATGCCTCATCTCCCCTTACCCGAAGTCTATGCTTAGTGTTTTAATTCTAGTGCCGTTGATTGGCGCGGCTTTAATTGGTTTCTCGCCCTCTAGCATCAGTGGGAAATTCGCTCGTGTGGTGGCTTTGGTCTTTGCCATTATAGCTTTCTTGTGGACAATCGTATTAGTAAGTCAGTTCCATCCAGGAGAAATTACTCAACAGTTTGCTGAGTCTCTCCCTTGGGTAGATGCTATAGGGCTGAACTATAACCTTGGAATAGATGGTTTATCTTTGCCGTTGCTGGTTTTAAATGGATTGTTAACTGCCATTGCCATCTACAGCAGCGAAGAATCGCTACAGCGTCCTAAATTTTATTACTCTTTGATACTATTATTAAGCGCTGGGGTGACAGGAGCCTTTCTAGCACAGGATTTACTGTTATTTTTCCTGTTTTACGAATTGGAACTAATTCCACTGTATTTGTTGATCGCCATTTGGGGTGGCGCCAAACGGGGTTATGCTGCGACTAAATTTCTGATTTATACAGCCGTTTCGGGAATCCTGCTTTTAGCAAGTTTCCTCGGTATGGTTTGGCTGAGTGGTTCCTCTAATTTTGCACTAGCAACCTTGAACGCGACAACTCTACCTCTAGCCACACAGCTTTTATTGCTAGCGGGAATTTTGATCGGTTTTGGAATTAAAATTCCCTTGGTTCCCTTCCATACTTGGTTGCCAGATGCTCACGTTGAAGCTTCCACGCCGATTTCGGTGCTATTGGCTGGGGTGCTATTGAAGTTGGGAACCTACGGCTTACTGCGCTTTGGTATGAACTTGTTACCAGAAGCTTGGGCTTATGTGGCTCCTTGGTTGGCGATTTGGGCAGTAGTGAGCGTACTCTATGGTTCATCTTGTGCGATCGCCCAAAGCGATATGAAAAAAATGGTAGCATACAGCTCCATTGGACACATGGGTTACGTGCTTTTAGCGGCGGCGGCGGCCACACCTTTAAGTGTGTTGGGTGCTGTGATGCAAATGATTAGCCACGGCTTGATTTCGGCAATGCTATTTTTGCTGGTAGGGGTTGTGTATCAAAAAGCCGGAAGCCGTGATTTAGCAATCATCAAAGGATTGCTGAACCCAGAACGGGGTATGCCAGTAATCGGTAGCTTGATGATTGTCGGAGTTATGGCCAGCGCTGGTATACCGGGAATGCTAGGGTTTATTTCCGAATTCGTAATTTATCGGGGAAGTTTTGCAGTTTTTCCAGTGCAAACTTTGTTATGTATGGTTGGTACTGGTTTAACAGCAGTTTACTTCCTATTACTTGTTAATCGCGCCTTTTTTGGACGTTTATCTTCACCTGTTGTTAATTTACCACGTGTGTATTGGAGCGATCGCATCCCAGCTGCAATTTTAGCTGTGCTGATTGTGATTTTTGGCATTCAACCTAGTTGGTTAGTGCGTTGGACTGAACCAACAATTACAGCAATGATAAATACCCAAAACGTAGTAGTAGCAGTGTCCTTAGATAAAGCAATGGGGGCTAGTACCGCAAGGCGGAATTAAAAATTAAAAATTAAAAATGAATACAACGTAAGCGTTTCATAGATTTGAAATGGTGAGGCAGTCCGGTCTTCTTCAAAGGGAGAGGCTAGCGCCTTTCCTCCGGAACGCTACACGAACGCAAAGCGTATCGTAGAGAAGGGGGTTCCCCTATGAGAGACTGTCGTTAGCGCCGGCGGCAAGCGAGCCTGCGAGCGTCAGAGGTGGTTTACTTCCGACGTGCTTTACTAGGGATTAGGGACAAGGAGACAAAGAGAATAACCATACCAAATGACAAATGACAAATGACAAATGACAAATGACAAATGACTAATCCCTAAACTTTTTGGAGAGATGGCAATGGTAACTATTAAAAAGAAAGCTACTCACAATCCTTTAGCTGAGTATATTGAACGCCTACAAAATGGAGATGCATTACTCCCCGATAGTCCAGAGAATGTCCTGGAAGTTGTTGGTATTCTGAAAAGCTATGGGGTAGTTTTAGATGCTTACTCAATAAATCTTAACTATATTGCCGAGCATCAGTTTTTAGTATTTTTCCCATTTTTTAAATACTTTAATGGAGAGGTTTCTTTTCAGAAATTACTCCGTCACTGGTGGCATGACCGAATAAATTTTGAATATGCCGAATATTGCATGAAAGGCATGATGTGGCATGGTGGCGGCGGATTAGATACGTATTTAGATACACCAGAATTTCAAGAAAGAGCGCAAGCCGTTATTAACGCAAAATTTAAAAATAATCCTTTGATTCTGAGTATTAACCAACTGTTTCCAGATTTCTTAACAGAACAGTTGCGCGTCTCTGCTTACTACACCGGTTTAGGTCAATTCTGGCGAGTCATGGCTGATATGTTCCTCAACTTATCAGACCGCTACGATCGAGGCGAAATCAAATCGATTCCCGAAGTTGTAGACCATATTAAAGCCGGGTTAGTGGCAAATGCATCAAACCCAATTACCTACGCTGTCAAAATTCGAGGTAAGGTCTATGAAATAATTCCTAAAAGCGTTGGTTTGACTTTCTTAGCAGATACAGCAATACCTTATGTAGAGGCAGTATTCTTCCGGGGAACTCCTTTCCAGGGTACTGTTTCATACAACGCCCAAGCTTATCAAATCTCCCCAGATCAAAGTCGATTTCAATATGGTGCATTGTATGCCGATCCTTTACCCATCGGTGGCGCGGGTATTCCTCCTACCTTGTTGATGCAAGATATGCGTCATTATCTTCCAGAATATTTGCACGAAATTTATCGTCGCAGTCTTCGGGGTGAAGATGATTTGCGAGTTCAAATTTGTATGAGTTTCCAAAAATCGATGTTTTGCGTGACGACAGCAACGATTTTGGGACTGATGCCTCATCCTTTAGATACTAAAGATCCAGATGAGCAAAAAGTTAATCAAGTTTATTTAGAGAAGTGGATGAGTCGATTCCAAACTTCGCGGTTGCTGGATGTGAATAAATGACGGATGATTCCACCATTACTCACGAGGCATTCAAGCAATTCGAGCGTGACAAATTTTCTCTTGTAGCTCAAGAATACGATCGCGCGATCGCTGTTGTGACTTCTCAGGTAGATGAAGCCATATTGGATGCTGTGGGAGCTAAGTCTGGTATTCAATTGCTGGATGTGGCTTGCGGCACTGGCTGGCTTAGTGCCGCAGCACTAAAGCGGCAAGCTATAGTCACAGGATTAGACTTTGCAGAGAATATGGTGGCCATTGCCAAAGTGCGATGTCCTCAAGGGTCATTCTATCAAGGAGACGCTGAAAACTTAACTTTCGAGTCGGGCCAGTTTGAGGCGGTGGTTTGTAACTTGGGTATTCTCCATTTCCCAAACCCAGAAAAAGCGATCGCTGAATCCTTTCGCGTACTCAAACCGGGAGGACGCTATGCTTTCACTTGCTGGACACCGCCAACACGCAATCCATTTATGGCTTTGATACTGGGTTCGGTGCAGACTTATGGCAGCATGGATGTGAATTTACCTTCTGGGCCACCCCTGTTTCGCTTTAGCGATCGCACTGAATGTGAAATGGTTTTAAGCGCCGAGGGATTTACTCAAGTATCCGTCACCGAACTACCCATCACATGGATTTTCTCTACACCTGAAGATGTGATGCCAAAGATTACTGTAAGTTCGGTGCGTCTGGGGTCGATGTTGGCAATGCAAACCGATGAGCAACGGCGCAATATTGAAAACGCAATTATCGAGGGAGCTTCAAAGTATATCACAGAAAATGGTGTGGAAATTCCCGCTTCTGTGATGCTGACTCTCGCTTACAAAGCATAAGCTAGAACAACCTTTGAATTTAGTAATTTTTGTAAGGATTCAGGAGTCAGAATTCAGGAGTCAGAATAAATGAGACAGCCAGCTAAAACATTTCAAGATTTGATAGTTTAGCAAAAAGCACACCAGTTTGTTTTATTGGTATATCAATTTACTGGTCAGTTCCCTAAATCGGAAATATATGGACTTACTTCCCAATTTAGACGAGCAGCAATCTCTATTGCAGCAAATATAGCTGAGGGTTTTAAGAAAAAGGGAGCAGCAGATAAAGTTCGTTTTTTAAATATTGCACAAGGTTCTTTAGAAGAATGTCGCTACTATCTAATTCTTTCAAAAGACCTTGACTATGGTGAGGCAGCGCGGTCTTCTCCCAAAGGGAGAGGCTAGCGCCAAGGGGGTTTCCCCCATGAGCGACTGCCGGTGACACTTCAGGATTAATGCTTCAACTTGAGGAAGTTAGTAGGTTACTAACAAGCTATGCTAATTCCATTCTGAATTCTGACTCCTGAATTCTTACTAATTTTTTAAGTATTTTTCCATGACAAAATTTATCAGCTTTTGCCCTCTCCGCTCTACTTCTTGCTTTTTGATAATAATAAATCCCTGACTTTCAAAAAAAGGTTTAGCTGTAATACTAGCTTCTGTAAATAACTTTTCCAACCCTAAAGAGTTTGCTTTTAATTCAATCTGTTCTAAGATTTTCTTACCAACACCTTTCCTTTGAAAATCTTTATGGCAATAGAAACGGTCGATATGACCATTAGCCTCTAATTCTCCAAAACCTATAATTTTGTCTTCTTCTGCTACATAAGTAAACTTACTTCCTAAACTTTTAATCCAAACTTCAATATCCATATTTGCTGGTGCCCAAGCATCTACTTGTTCTTGTGTGTAATCGCGAATATTCACTTCATGAATAGTGTCGTAGAACAATTTCATAATTTCTTCAGTATCAGCTATTTCGTATATTCTTAATCTCATAAAAAAAGTAATTAATCACAAATAATCCCTCTTCTAAGAAACAAGGCAGAAGGGAGAAGGGAAATCCATAACGGAATGGATGTAAATAAGTAGTTGATTTTTGATCGATATTATGCTTCTGGTTCAATGCCGAGCGATCGCAATTGAGCAATTAGAATCTCATTTCGTTGGCGTTCTTGTTCAGCGCGTTGGCTTTCCTGTTCGGCTCTTTCATTACCAGTCAACAACAAATTACCTTGCAAATCCCACCAACGTAACCAAGGCAATTCCATATTCTGATAAACTCCATGCCATATACCTAGCTCAACGCCTAAAGGATGTATGAGATAATGTCCCCGTTCATTTGTTGGTAATGGCTGATACTTGCCCTCAATTAAGTGATACACTTCTGTGCTGGCTTTATCCACTTCATAAATGCCATAAAACGGAGTCCGAATTATTTGCTCATAAATCCAAAATTTGCCTTTCCAAGGAGTTTGATCTCGTTCCTCACTCCCATCTCCAGAGACAAATTCTAAGGCAATTAATGGGGCAATAAATTCTCGCCACAGTACATAAGACCTGCGTATTTGCCCGTCGAATAAGGACGGGACATTGGCGACATAAAACCAGTCCGGTGCGACTGCGCCTTTTTCTGGCGGGTCAGTTAAGCGCCAATAGATGCCACAATCTTGACCAATACAATATTGCCCATCAGGGTGAAGTTTTTGCAATATCGGTTGAATCGAGTCTGTTAGTAGAATGCTTTGGGGATGTTCCTGGAAGTTTTTCACAAATGTGCCATCAGACTCTGGTAGCTGCGTGTGGTCTGGGAAAGGGGTAAGGTCAGTGGGGTTGATGGCAGAGGTCATAAACTTACCTTTGCACTGGTAAAGGTTGTTTTTTAGTTTAGCAATAGATTTAAGCTTCTGGTTCAATGCCAAGCGATCGCAATTGAGCAATCAGAATCTCATTTCGTTGGCGTTCTTGTTCAGCGCGTTGGCTTTCCTGTTCAGCGCGTTGGCGTTCAAGTTCTGCTCTTTCATCACCAGTCAACAATAAATTACCTTGCAAATCCCACCAACGTAACCAGGGCAATTCCACGTTTTGATAAACTCCAAGCCTTATGCCTAACTCCACTCCTAAAGGAGATATAGGAAAATGTCCTCGTTCATTTGCTGCTAATAACTGGTATTGTCCACCAATCAATTCATACACTTCTATACTGGCTTTATTCACTTCATAAATGCCATAAAACGGAGGACGAATTACTTGCTCATAAATCCAAAATTTGCCCTTCCAAGGGGTTGTATCTCGTTCTTCACTCCCATCACCAGAGACGAATTCTAAGACAATTAATGGAGCGATGTGTTCTCGCCAAAATACATAAGAACGGCGCGTCAATCCATCTAGTAAGGGCGGGACATTTCCTACATAAAACCAATCCGGTGCTGCTGCTCCTTTCTCTGGAGGATCTGTCAACCGCCAGTAAATACCTAAGTCCTGACCTATACAATATTGACCTTCTGGATGTAATTGCTGGAGAATGGGTGTAATTGAATCCGTTAGTAAGATACTTTGGGGATGCTCTTGCCAGTTTTTCACAAAGGTGCCGTCAGAGTCTGGTAGCTGCGTGTGGTCAGGAAATGGAGTGAGATCGGTATCGAGGTTGATTGCAGAGGTCATAAGTTACCTTTGCACTAGCTAAAGGTTGTTTTTAGTTTAGCAATAGAGAGAGAAAAAAGCGTAGGCGTAGCCCGCACTTCGACAAGCTCAGTGACCATCGTAGACATCGCACCAGTTCTGTTAAGCTAGGCTCAAGTTATTAAGGCTCTCTTGTGTGAGAATTAATCTAAGCATTTTGGGAGTTGCAAAGATGGCTTGGGTAGCTGGCGATCGCTTGCAAGGTGGAAAATACACCATTGAAAAAGAGTTGGGAAGAGGACGCTTTGGCATTACTTATTTGGTAAAAAATAGGAATGGCGATCGCCAAGTCATTAAAACCTTAAATGACGATTTACTAAATTCCCTGAACCAGTTGGAACGCGGACGACTGGAAACAATGTTTTGGCAAGAGGCGGTAAAACTTACTCAATGTAAACACAAACATATTGTGCAGGTTGCAGAACCGTTCAAAGAAGGAGAACACTGGTGTTTAGTAATGGAGTATGTCGATGGTGTGAGTTTGGCTGACCGTCGCCAACAAATACTTTCTGAATCAGACGCTTTACGCTACATTCAACAAATTGGGGAAGCACTGATTAAAGTACATGAAAATCGGTTGATTCATCGAGATGTACATCCAGGAAATATCTTTTTGCGAGTGCGAGAAGGACAGCCGGAAGCGGTGCTAATTGATTTTGGTTTAGCTCTCGATTTCGACCATATCTTAACTACAAGTAGAACTAAGGAAACTTCTGAGGGATTTACACCGCCTGAGCTTTATGCTCAACATACTAAACCAACTGGAGCATATAGCGATATTTATTCTCTGGCGGCAACTCTTTATGTGCTTTTGACTGGAAAAACACCAGTCAGTGCGCTCAAACGTAAAGCGGACGATGCTCCTTTAGTGGAACCGAAAAAATATAATCCTCAAATTAGCGATCGCACCAACCGCGCAATTTTAACTGGTATGAAGCTAGACCCGAAACAGCGATCGCAATCGATGCGGGAATGGCTCGATTCTTTGGGTTTGACTGGAGAAAACTTGCAGCCTTCAGTAATTGAACCATCTAAAACTAACTCAACTTGGGAGCGAAACATCCAGTTTTGGGGAGTGGTGATAGCTGCGATCGCTGCTCTTGGAGCCTTACTAGCAGGCATAGCTCCTTTCTTAAATCAATCTCCACCTCCTAGCCCATCCTCAGTATCTCCCAGCCCATCATCTACCAAAACTCCATAGATTTAGGTACACTTTCATTAAAGTGCTGATATTATTTTTGAGCGTGCCTTAATTACGAATTACGAATTACGAATTACGAATTATTAGAGGTATTCATGCCCTGGATAGCAGGACAACAATTGCAAAATGGCAAATATGTAATTGAGCAAGTCCTGGGACAGGGGGGATTTGGGATTACTTATAAGGCTTTGCATATTGAACTAAACCAGACAGTTGTAATTAAGACACCTTTGGGCTGTGGGGCTGTGGCTTGGGCTGGGGCTGTGGGTGTGGGTGTGAGTGTGGGTGTGGCTGTGGCTGTGGCTGTGGCTGGAGATGAATTACAAAAATCTTTTAGCAAATTTCATACTTTTCTAATTTTAGCTAGCACTTCTAGTCTAGGCTTGGGTTTGGGATGGTTAGGACATAGGATTTTTGGTACAGGTTTATAGCTTGCTCCAGATATAGAATCTAAATGACAAAAGATTTTGTAGCTGTTGTATCGAGTAGAAAAGCGATGTCTAAGGACAGGCCGCTGTGCGTCTACGCACCTTTAACCTCATACCAAAATATAAATTTTTGGCTTAATACCAAACGCTGATTTTAAGAGCGTTGTTATAAAAGATAAACTAAGTAAATAAACTGATATCTACATTAAAATAGTCCGCCAATGCTTCTGCTTGAATTTTACTAATGGTGCCGCCATTAACAATTTGCAAGGCAATTTCCAATGAACCAATTACCTCAGCTAATGCTTCTGTTGTAGTATCGCGTGCGTCCATTAGATGTACTAACATCGAATTGGGTGTACCTTGGGGAATTGGGTAATGGGTTTCTTCAAACTGCTCAATTAAAGTCACCAACAGTTGCAACAGCATTTCTTCTTCTGCTGTACGATTGGGACGATGTTCTAAGGTTAATGCAAGTGCGTAGACGCAAAGCGGCTTGTCTTTGACATCGCTTGTTCGTTTTCTGCATCCGTGGTAATAATTTTTGGCTGATACTCGGCTAGCAATTTCCCATAAGATTCTGGATTAAAAGTACGGGTCATTTTTCCATTTATCCTTATCGTATTCAGCGTGAGTCAGGACATATTTAATATAGATTCTTTGAGTTTCGTAAACAATAAAAGTGACGCTTCTCTCTGTTATCTTTTTTCTATTGGTTCGCCACCTAACCAAGAATCTCCCGAATTCAATTCGGGAGAGTGTCAAAAAACCCAAATGTATTGTTTTTATAAAGCAACAACCTCTTGCTTAGGCTTCCGCACTGGACGCTTGCGTTCGCTGCGACGAACGCCCCCTGTCATTTTGTATTCATCACTATTCTTGCCATACTTTGCAGCTACACTGACTAACACATGTTCTGTTAGTTCCATCAGCAACTTTTCCTCTAATTCAAAGGCTCCCTGAGTTATATCCACAGTGGAGAGGCTGGAGTTATAAACTTCCAATTTGTCCTGTGTTTTTTTGATGGCGGCGGCAAAGGTGTCAATAGTAACTCCATTACCTAAATCTAAGGTGGGACTAATCGATTTCAAAGCCGCAATTCGACGCTGTGCCCTATCAAGTACTTTAGACCCACGTGTTCGACGTGACATAAATAACTTTCCTTTTATCGATCGTGTACTAAGATAAAAACTGACTTCTATCCTGTCTTTACACCATTAGGATAAACAAAATCGTGGCGAACGACACCAGCAATATTCAGTATATATAAACTATTTAATACAAAAATTATTATATTTATTACGTGAATTTATTGAAACTTATCCGAATTCAATAAACGCTTGCCCGAATTCAATAAACGCTTGCCCGAATTCAACAAACGCTCAAACGAATTCAATAAACGCTCGCCCGAATTCAACAAACGATCGCCCTGATTCCTCATACTCAATTTAAGTAAAAATATTTAGAAAAGTATATTTATAAGTATAAAAATATACTTTATAATAGATGCATAAGAAAGGCGATCGCCCTCGCGCAAGAGTCTGCGATCGCCTTCTTTTAACCCCAAAATCGGAGTCAAATATTATCATGACACAATCAAAAAAGTTCGCCAAATCACAACCAGCCCAGTTTCTCGGCACACAAAGCGGTGACGTACCTCCTTTGTATTCATCTTTCCAAGACTCATCACCCAGAAGAGAACGAATTAAACATTTATTAATTGGTTCACCCAAAGCTGTTACCGCCACCATTCACTTGTTGCATGTTTTGGGCTACGCAAATGTACGTGATTGGAGTCCACTACTACCAACAGCTAATTCCAATGAAGTTATGAGTATTTTAAACCGTCAGATTTTGACGCAATAATAGACTTCTTGGTATTTGTCGGGGAAAGGGTAAAGGGTAAGGGGGAAAGGAATAACAAAAAACCTTTAACCTTTCCCCTTTACCCACGAGAGTGCAAAAGTTACTTTTGCCAAGAGGTCTAATTCGCTGTGCTTCCCTTATTCTCTTTTAGGCATCATTATTATACAGTACAAATATACTAATTAACTGCTAAAATGCTTTAAAAGTCCGCTAGCCTTGCTTGAGGTAGTATGAAAAAAATTCCAGACACGGACAAAAAGCCCATTTTGCTGTTCCAGCCTACATTTGTAACTACTGCTATAGTGCCACTGCAACCCCAAGAAAAAAAAATCATCAGCGAAAGGGAGCGTTTCATAACACAAGTAGAACGCATTAATCAGATAGCGGCAGAGTTAGAAGCAGCGATATTAGAGTTAAAAGCGATCGCTAATAAAATGAATACTCAAAAACGTTGCCCATTCTTGATAAAGGAGATATGTAAAAATATTTGTCAGTATTTCGCAGTTAGCATCCCTTGGGTGAAACGAAAGTCTGACGAATCATTTATTTTGACAACGCGAAAAGTTGATTTATTTCGAGCCGAAAGGGAAGCTGCACTGCTAGCACAGCAACTTCGTCAGCAAACCAAAAAAAGATTAGCATCGCAGCGACACAGAAAAAACAAGAATGGGGCTGAAGCTGACACAAAACCCTTCTTCAAAAAGGTATTAGTCAACAAATCTTAAAATTATCAACATTCAACGGCAGATCGCCTCTGAGGTTGTAACAGTTATGCTGATTGAAGTGGCAGAAGGAACTTATTCCTCAAAATTGCTAGATACTACACTGCCATTATTTCTTTGCAACCATAGTTGGTGACAAAGAAACAAAGCCGCCCTAATATTTGCACTTCCGTAAAACCAGAGTGTAACATCAGGGACAATCAATCAGCGCCCAGAAGAGGTAAAAAGAAGGTGTTAAAAACACTTTTAGTGATTGCCGTTGGTTTTTTACCGTCCCTGTTTTCCTTGTGGATGATTCGTAGAACCCAGCGATCGCGCTTGCGGATGAGACAAGCAGCCATGAATTTTCCAGTGGTACAGGGACGGCAAAACCTTAGACCTGTGGAAGGCGATCGCTATTATTTAGAAGGGGTAGGTTATCTGATTGGCGATATCAGCTGCAAGTTTAATGCCCGATCTGGCTATATCCGCTGTGCTATTAATCCTGAAGGCCCGTGTAACGGTTGCCGTCACTACGAACCTAGAGAATTAACTGGTAATGAAAAAAGTAGTTAAGATTCCTCACTCAATACTTAACCTACCTAAAATTACCTAGTTAACACAGACGCTATGACGTAGATAGTTTTCTGGCGACTTCATAGCACTAGAACCAGGGAATGATAAAATCATTACTAATTATAATAATTTGTATTTACAAGCACTTTGAATATTTCTCTTTGCATGGTGAAATAAGAATGATTTAATAGAATTCGTGCAAAAGTGTAAATCTGCATCATTTTGTTTGCAGATTATGAAAATTACTATTAGCTTTTGCCGAATATCTCATAACTAGATGATTATCCAACGATGAACAACGCGATCGCTCGGACAACAGCATTATTATCAACTTGCGCTTTGCTACTAACAGGCTGTGGTGGTGGCACTAGCACAGTGACAAATTCTCCCACTAATAGTCCAAATACTAGTCCAAATAGTACCCCAAATAATACTGCAACCAATACCCCAGCAACAACGAATACATTATCAACTGCTATTCCCATTGGTATTGGTGTTGCCCAAACTAGCAATGTGGCATTACTGGGTCAAGAGCAAGTCGCTGGAGCCAAACTTGCCCAGAAGTATTTTAATAGTAAAGGTGGTGTTAATGGCACACCAATTAAATTAGTTTTTCAAGATACTAGCGGTGATGAAGCAGGAGCAATTAACGCTTTTCAAACTCTAATTAATAGAGATAAAGTTATTGGAATTGTCGGCCCGACTTTGTCACAGCAAGCTTTTAGTGCCGATCCCATTGGCGAACGGGCAAAAGTACCAATTATTGGCCCATCAAATACTGCTAAAAATATTCCCGAAATTGGTGATTACGTTGCTCGTGTTTCTGCACCAGTTTCCATCGTTGCACCTAATTCGGTGAAAGCGGCACTTAAGCAAAATCCCCAACTAAAAAGAGTCGCAGTTTTCTACGCCCAAAATGACGCATTTAGCAAATCAGAAACAGAAATTTTTCAGCAAACAGTTAAGGATCAAGGGCTAGAATTGGTAACAGTGCAAAAATTCCAAACTAGCGACACAGATTTTCAAAGTCAAGCAACCAATGCAATTAATCTCAAACCAGATTTAGTAATTATTTCTGGCTTGGCTGCTGATGGTGGTAATTTAGTTAGGCAATTGCGGGAACTGGGTTATAAAGGTTTAATTGTCGGTGGGAATGGTCTAAATACATCGAATTTATTGCCAGTTTGTAAAGCACTTTGTGATGGAGTATTGATTGCTCAAGCCTACAGTCCAGAACATCCAGGTGAAATTAACACGGCATTTCGTAAAGCTTATATTGAAGAATATAAAAAAGAACCACCCCAATTTAGCGCCCAAGCTTTTGCAGCAGTGCAGGTTTATGTCGAAGCACTCCAATCTTTAGATAAAAAGAGCAAAGTCAATAAACTACAGCTACCAGAATTACGGACGCAGCTAAACAAACAAATACTTGAAGGAACATACAATACACCATTGGGTGAAATTGGTTTTACTCCCACAGGTGAAGTTGTGCAAAAAGATTTCTATGTTGCCCAAATCAAAATGGAAAAAGACGGTAGTCAAGGTAAATTTACATTTCTAAAATAGTTGCTAAATGAATATTAATATCTTTTTGCAGCAATTATTAAATGGGTTATCCATTGGCAGCGTCTATGCAATTTTTGCCTTGGGATATACCTTGGTTTATTCGATTTTGGGCATTATTAATTTAGCTCATGGCGCGATTTTTACCTTGGGTGCATATTTCACTTATGCGCTGATGGGTGGGAACTTTGGATTTAATGGTTTGCTGGCTAATGCAGCCTTGCCGATAAAATTACCATTTGCTATATCCTTGATTTTAGGAAGCACCTTGGCAGGATTGGTAGGGGTAGTGATGGAACGCGTTGCTTTTCAACCTTTGCGTCGTCAAGGCTCCGATCCTTTACTGACTGTTGTTTCCAGCTTGGGGGTAGCAGTGGTAATTGTGAATTTAATTCAATATTTAGTAGGTGCGGAAAGTTATACATACCCCGCAAATACTTATGGTAATTTGCCACCTGCGATTAACTTTGGTAGTTCAGAAAACCCAATTCCGATTCGCAGCGTTCAGGTGGTAATTTTTACTGTGTCAGTAGCAATCGTGGTAATTCTTACCTATTTTATTAATCGAACTAAATATGGTAAGGCAATGCAAGCGATCGCAGAAGATCCAACTACAGCTAGTTTGTTAGGAATTAATAGCGATCGCTTTATCATCCTAACATTCTTCATCAGCAGTTTTTTAGCAGGATTAGCAGGAACTTTAGTTGCCTCTAGTGTTAGTATTGCAGGGCCATATTTCGGCATTGCTTTTGGTTTGCGCGGTTTAGCAGTAATTGTTTTAGGTGGTTTAGGTAGTATTCCTGGTGCGGTAGTAGGAGGTTTGTTAATTGGATTAGTTGAGGCATTTGTCCCTGTTGATTATTCTGGATATAAAGATGCAGTAGCTTTTGCAATTTTGTTTATCATGCTATTAGTTAGACCCCAAGGTTTGTTAGGGCGGCGGTTTATTCAGAAAGTTTAAAGAGAGTAGCGCTATGAAAACATACACCAAACAAAAATTAACTTTTGACCAATTTTTAGAACAGTATCCAGAGGAGGGTTTATATGAACTTGTAGATGGAGAAATTGTAGAAGTGCGTGCAACTAGAAATCATGATGATGTCGCTGACTTTACGGCTGACTTTTTCAAAGATGAAATTAAACGTCTAAATCTGAATTACGTAGTAAAAAACACAGCAGTCTTTAAAACTATAACTGCCAATGGCATAGAGCAAGGGCGCAAGCCTGATGTAAGTGTCATAGATAAAGATAAATGGCGCTCAAATCGTTCTGCTTATGCTGCACTTGAAGAACCTATCCAATTAGCTGTAGAGGTGACATCAACTAATTGGGAAGATGACTACATTGATAAATTAGATGAGTATCAACACTTAGGTATTATAGAATATTGGATTGTAGATTATTTGGCAATTGGGCTAAGAGAGTATTTGGGAAATCCAAAAGTTCCGGCTATCTTTGTTTTTTTATTAGATGCTGAGGGAAAATACCAATGCACACATTTTAGAGGTTCAGAACGAATTGTGTCACGAACTTTTCCTGAACTGACGCTGACAGCAGAGGAAATCTTAACGGCTTAAAAGTTGACAAAAGTGATAGTTTGATTGAGCTTATATAAAAATATTTTAAAATAAAATGGCTGATTTTTTTGCTACTTACGCTTCTTTAATTGTCTCTATGGTATTGGGGGCGTTACTAGGGTTATCGCTTTACTTACCGCTAATGACAGGACAATTGTCTTTAGCTAGTCCCGGATTTTATGCTTTAGGTGGATATATTGCAGCAATTTTATCCACAAAAGTTTTTACATCTAGCAGTAGTTTATTTCCAATTCCCTTGTTGTTATTGGAGATGTTAATTGCGGGTGTAATTTCTGGTTTTTTGGGTATATTAGTGGGAATTCCAGCGTTACGCTTGCGAGGAATTTATTTAGCGATCGCAACTATCGCTTTTGTAGAAGTTCTACGTGTCATCTCCCTCAATCTAGATATTACAGGCGGTGCTGTCGGAATTTTTGGTATTCCTCAACCTTTTCAAACACAACTTGAATATTTATGGATTGCTTTGCCATTACTATTAATTAGTATGGTACTACTTTATCGTTTAGAACGTATCCGCGTCGGCAGGGCTTTTATCGCTATCCGCGAAGATGAATTAGCTGCGGGTGCAATGGGAATTGCTCCCACTTATTACAAAGTTTTGGCGTTTACGTTAGGGGCTATGCTTGCAGGGGTTGTAGGTGCAATTAGCGCTCACTTCCTCAATACCTGGAATGCTCGTCAAGGTACTTTTGATGCCAGCATTATATATTTAACTTTTGTTTTAATTGGTGGTTCGAGAACTTTTTTAGGCCCGGTAATTGGAGGTATGGTATTTACAGCTTTACCAGAGATTCTGCGAAGCCTCGCCGATACTGGTGGTTTACCTAATTGGTTAGCACAGTTTTTGCGAGATGGTAGATTAATTATTTTTGGCTTTTTAATAGTAATAGGTACAATATTTTTCCCTCAAGGGCTAATTACTCCAGATGTTTTTCAAAGAAAAAAACGAACCGCCTTTCCTCCGGAACGCTAGGCGAACGCGAAGCGTCTCGAAGAGAAGGACGCCAAAGACGCAAAGGAATAAGAGTTTTAAAGAGTTATTGCGTAAGTTTTATATTCATAATAATATGCAAAAATGTCACATAGTATTTCAGTAACTAATAACAGTATTGTCTTAGAAGCAAGAGCATTAACTCGCCGCTTTGGTGGTTTAGTGGCTGTAAATAATGTATCTTTTAGTGTAAATAAACATGAGATTTTTGGACTGATTGGCCCTAATGGTGCTGGCAAAACAACACTGTTTAATTTAATTACTGCCTTCATTCCACCTTCTAGCGGTAAATTAATTTATCAAGGTGCAGCAATTTCTCAACTGCGTCCTCATCAAATTGCGGCTTTAGGTATCGCCCGTACCTTCCAAAATATCCGCTTGTTCGGAGAATTATCAGCCTTAGAAAATGTGATAATTGCCCGACATTTACACACTAAAAGTAATATGATTACAGGTGTTTTGGGATTACCACCAGCGCCTCGTGAAGAATTGAAGACTAAGCAAAAAGCTTTCGATTTATTAGATTTGGTGGGATTAAGCGATCGCGCTGACGAAAAAGCCAAAAACTTTGCTTACGGCGATCAGCGTCGGCTAGAAATTGCCCGTGCTTTAGCATTACAACCGCAAATTTTACTTCTTGATGAACCGGCGGCGGGAATGAACCCAAATGAAAAGCAGCAACTCAGTGCATTTATTCGCAGCCTGCGCAATGACTTCAATTTGACGATCGTTCTGATTGAACACCATGTACCATTGGTTATGGGTTTGTGCGATCGCATTGCTGTATTAGATTTTGGTCAATTAATTGCTTTGGGTGAACCATCTGTAGTCAGAAACGATCCGGCTGTAATTGAAGCTTATTTGGGAAATGATTGATATAGCAAGGGACTGGGGACTGGGTGAAAAGCCTTTTTGTGTCTAAGTTTTATCGTCTGTTGATGTCCTAACCACCAAAGCTTGTGCTATAACTAACTTGAGAATTATAAAATTTGTTGCAATTCCTCAATAGTATTTGCAGTGACAATATTCCGTAAAATTGTCTTTAAACGCTCTAAATCCTGAATCTGGTTAATTTCTGGCATCAATTGTAAGCCGCGATCGCCAAACTTCAACTCTAAATTAATTTCAATCGCAGAAAGTATTCCTTGCAGTTCCCCGCGTGCTTCTCCGCGTGCTTCTCCGCGTGCTTCTCCTTCGCGTAAAATTTCTTGATACCAAGGTGACTCACGTAATACGGCCATATCCCACCTCATGATTTCTTGAACGAGTGTATTCTCTAAAACAAACGTAGCAAAAAAAGCTAGAACTGTTTCTAGTTGGTTGAGTTGTTCATCAGCACGAAGAATTTGCAATGCTTCTCTAATAATAAATTCATTTTCACCACCTTTGAGAATGGGTACAAATGGCAGTAAGGATGGTAAGGGTTGTTGAAAAGCAATATTGACATCAATTTCCCACAGATTAATTACTCGATAATCTTGGATTGCCCGTAATCCGGCAATATTTGATGTAAAGCTTGTGGGTATTTCATTGTTACCAGTTTTAAGAATGTTGATCAGAACGGGGTATGTTGGTAAGTTATATTTTTCTTCTGCAAGCGCAGTATAAGCACGCATCCGACGCGGCATTTGGGATTTATAGCGTAATTGTAATTCGTTAAGAAGCAAAAATTCTCCATGTTGGGGACTACTGACACGGATTAAAACATCACTTTCCCGGCTAATCCACTGAAATTCACTATTTAGAATTTCCCCAGCAACAATATCAGGAATTTGTGTTACCCATCTTGCCCAGTTATTGGGTGCGAGGCTGATTAATTTTTTGGTACTGACATCAGCAGGCTTTGTCATCAGCGTGTAGATGCTCTCAATAAGTCAGATTTATCGTAACTTGAAGTGTGACATATTTATCAGGTAAAATTTTATCTAACTTATTCCTCAGCAATGTTGCTACTGGTGATGGGTTAGTGCGATCGCACCTGTAATATCTCACTTCATGATTTGTTGCACTAAAGGCGATCGCACCTGTGAAATTTACATAAACAAAATACTCACAAATTCCTCTAAAGAATTCACTGCGATCGCACTATCCATTAAATTTTCTAATTTTTCCACACTCTCGCCCTCAAACCTTACTTCTACTTCATGGGGAATTTCACCAAAGCGTTGTTCCAATACCCGAATTAGCTGCCGTCGCGCGCCTTGCTGAATACCTCTTTGCTCAATTTCGTGATACCAAGGCGATTCTCGCAATACTGCCATATCCCACCTCATGATTTCTTGCACTAAAGGCGTATCTAAGACAAAGCTAGCAAAAAATGCCAGCAATGATTCTAACTCGTTCAGCTGTTCATCTGCTCGTAGCGCCTCTAATGCGCGTTGCACAACTGATACCTCTTCTCCTCCTCGGAGGATTGGCACAAAGGGTAACAACGATGGTAATGGTTGCTCAAAGACTATTTCAGCATCGATTTCCCACAAATTGATCGTGCGATAATCTTGGATAGCACGTAATCCCAAAAATTCCTGCTCGTAACTACTGACAATAGTTAAGCTGGATGAAGGCGGTAAAATGTTGATCAGTACTGGGTAAGTTGGCAATCGATAGCGTTCTTGTGCCAAGGCAGCATAAACTCTCATCCGTAGAGGCATCTGTGTTGTGTAACGCAACTGTAGTTCATTGAGTACGAGAAAATCCCCGTGAGTGGCACTGTATGCTTTCACTAACACATCTGTTTCGCGGCTAATCCAGTGAAACTCAGAGCCGAGAATTTCTTTAGCCACAACTTCAGGACGCTGTGTTACCCACTGTACCCATGCATCGGGAGCTAAATTAATTAGTCCTTTGCTACCAATATCTGCTACTTTTGCCACTGGACGCTTGATATATTTATCAGTAATTAATGGTACATCATAAAGATTGCGGTATTATGGCGTTAGTTTGAAGTTGAAGCAATAGACTTCTTGGCACTGTTTTAAGAAATGTATGATTGATATATCTTAGAGGGTGAATGAACAAGTATTTTTGGTAGCATTTAAATCCCAGAAACCTAACCCCCCTAGCCCCCCTTCCTTCCCTACAAGGGAATGGGGGTTTAAAAGCCTCTATGCGCTTGCTTAACGGCAGGCTGATGCCAACGGGGAGAGGTTTTGAAAGGGGTTTATAGTATACTTTGCGACTTTTCAAACAACCTCTTAGATTTTGAATCAACATTTCTGGATGTAAACCGCCGATGAAAGCCGATAGTAAGCCAGACTATACAATTTTAGAAGTTCAAGAACTTGATGTTAATTATGGCGGCATCCAAGCTTTAAAAAAGATTAATTTAATTATCAAAAAAGGCGAGGTAGTTACTTTAATTGGTGCTAATGGTGCTGGAAAAACAACTACACTTCGCGCTATATCTAAAGTAGTTAATCCTAAAAGTGGCGGAATTATCTATAATGGACATAATATTACTCGTCGCCAAACTCACGAAGTTGTCCAACTTGGTATTGCTCATTGTCCTGAAGGACGTAGAGTATTAGCGCGGCAAACTGTATTTGATAATTTACTTTTGGGTGCTTATATTCGCTCCAATCAAGCCGAGATCAAAGCAGACATTCAGCGCCAATTTGAGCTATTTCCCCGCTTGTCACAAAGACGCAATCAACTAGCAGGAACCCTCAGCGGTGGCGAACAACAAATGTTAGCGATCGCTCGCGCTGTCATGAGTAAACCACAACTGTTGCTTTTAGATGAGCCTAGCTTAGGTTTAGCACCTGCGATCGTCCGGGAAATCTTTTCTATTATTGAAAATCTTCGGGCTACAGGCGTGACTATTTTGTTAGTTGAACAAAACGCAAATTTGGCGCTGCAAATTGCCGATCGCGGTTATGTTTTAGAAGCTGGTTCTATTACTTTAACAGGGGCAGCATCAGAATTGATTAGTGATGAGCGAGTTAAAAAAGCTTATTTAGGGTAAATATTATTCTGAATCCTGAGTTCTGACTTCTGAATTCTTCTTCAATTCCTTCCTCTCTCTATTGTTGTAACACCGAGAGAGTACCTTCTAGAATCACACCCAGCGGTGCAGTTAGTTCGCGAAGTAGACGTTCATCATTGGTATCAAAGGAGCTACCTCCTAGTTTGTTAGTCAATACCACCACTGCAAACACTTGGTTTTTACTATTGAACATGGGTAAGCAAAGGATATTACAAGTATGATATCCAGTTGCTCGATCGATTTCTCTATAGAACTGAGGATTTTGCTGAACATCAGTTATATTTACACTTTCACCAGTTGTGGCAACATAACCGCTAATACTAGCATTCATCGGCAGGAAAATTTCTACCGCTTCTTCATTTTCACTCCGGGAAACCTTAGACCAAAGCTGGTTTTTTTCCCGATCGACCACAAAGATAGTTGCTCGATCCGCAGCCATAATTTGGGCAATTTTCCAAGCTAACGCCCTAATCACTTCCTCAATGTTTGCTTTTAGCATTTGCTCGCTGAGAATATTCATTGCTTGCAAAACTTGTTCAAATTCTTCTTTGAGCTTTTGAAGCAAACTCAAAAACTGAGGGATTGTTAATTCTTCGAGCGTGCGGCTCAATTCCTCTTTTTTCGCTTTAACTAATGAGGTCGTTGTACTCTCAATGTCTAGAATTGCTTGCTCTGTAGGCGAGGCTAAACGACCATCTTCTAAATGAACGATGCGATCGGCAATATCTAAAATTCGGTTGTCATGTGTTACTAGCAAAATGGTACAATTTTGCTGCTTTGCCAGTTTTTGCATTAGTTCCACCACATCTCGACCACTGGCTTTGTCTAGCGCTGCTGTTGGTTCATCTGCCAAAATCAGTTTGGGTCGGTTTACCAAAGCCCGCGCGATCGCCACTCGTTGTTTTTGTCCGCCCGATAACTGGTGTGGATAAGAATGAATCCGCTTTTGCAGTCCCACTTGTTCTAATATTGCTTGCGATCGCTCTTGCGCTTCTTCCATTGCGATCGCATCATTCAACACCAAAGACATTTGCACGTTTTGGTTTGCAGTTAAGGAACCTAACAAATTATGAGCTTGGAAAATGAACCCTATCTGCTTGCGGACATTTTCCAGCAACCGATTGCTGGCTTTGCTTAACTCGTGTCCTAGTATCTGAAGGCTACCTTCTTGAACAGAACGCAATCCCCCAATTAAAGTCAGCAGTGTTGTCTTTCCAGACCCAGAGGGGCCGGACATAATCACAATTTCTCCAGGATAAATTTTCAGGGAAATATCAAATAATATTTGTTTGCGTAATTGACCCTTGCCATAATAATGGTTGAGGTTTTTGATGACAATAATTGGTTCGTTAGACATCGGTTTATATCAATATCTATTCAAAATCTTTGTTAATAAATATCAGCAGGATCTATTTTTTTAAGTTTTCTGCTGGCAATCAGTCCGGAAATCACACACATTAAAATTGTTAAACATAGCACGAGGCTGATAACTTTAAAATCCATTTCTAATTGCAGCCCTGTAGCCGTAGAAATTAATTTATAAAAAATAGTACTTAAGCAAAAGCCCGGAAAAAAACCAAAACATGAAAGAATTATAGATTGCAGAAAAACAATACTGACAAGATAAAAATTAGAATGGCCAATGGCTTTCAAAGTACCATATTGAGGTAAATTATCTGTAACATTACTATAGATAATGTTGTAAACAACGACAATACCAACCACAAAACCGATGATTGTTCCTAGTCCAAAAATAGCCCCAATTCCAGATGCTTGCATCCAATAATCTAGTTCTTTGGCAATAAAATGTTGTTTTGTGTAAACAACTATATCAGATGGTAAAGCTTGATTTAAAAACTTTTCTAGGCGATCGCTATTCGTTCCCGGAGTCACTTTGATTAGACCAATATCAACATCGTTGAGCGATGGACGAAGCTTGGAATCAATGCCAGAAGGTCTAGTTGCAAAGATTCTCAGAAAATTAAGATCGCTGACAATTAAATTGCCATCAGTTACAAAGTCAGCACCCAGTTCAAACGTGCCAATTATTTTGATGTTGACACCAGAAAGCTCAGTCGTCACACCCGGTTGCATAGAACCATAATCTTTGCGAGACCTGCTATCGGTCAATACAGTGTTGGGCATTTTGAGAACGGATTCAGCGGCTTGAATTTCAGGCAAAAGAAAAACAGGATCGTCTAAGTTAAATCCCAGTACTCTGATAGACCTTTCCTCAGCAGTTCCATAACGTCTCCAACTACCGAGAGTGATATAAAGAGGATAAGCGGCGGCAACGCCCTCAAATTGTCTAGCTTGATATAATCGAGTTCGATTAAAAGTTTCGTCAATAACGGTAACATAGCGTCGCTGACTGAGCATGATTAAATCAGCATTTAATACCTGAATAAACGCAACGTTACTATTCAACATTGCATTCTGAAATCCGAGTTGGGAAAACATCAGAAAAACTGCAAAGGCGATCGCGGCTAATGCTGTGACAAACTGCGATCGACGCTGGAGCAGGTTGCGCCAAGCAAGGGAAAACTTAAAAAGGACAACTCGAACCTTTTTCCTAGAAAACATCAGCGGGATCTGCAACTAATACTTTGCGAGCAACAATAAGTCCAGACGCACTACATGTCAGAATCGTCAAGCCAAATACTAATAACATCCGGCTAACAGT
The DNA here is from genome assembly GCF_034530815.1 of Nostoc sp. DedSLP03. NCBI lineage: Bacteria > Bacillati > Cyanobacteriota > Cyanophyceae > Nostocales > Nostocaceae > Nostoc > Nostoc sp. DedSLP03. The sequence continues at coordinate 159,876 of NZ_JAVRCK010000002.1, read as the reverse complement.
CATGGCGACTGGTAGTCTTGTGGAAATAAAAATGGCATGGTACATACCCAAAGCCAGAAGACAACCGGGAATAAACCCCAGCGCCGCCAGCACAACCGCTTCTTGGACAACGACTGTCAACAAACGCAGATTAGTATATCCAATGGCTTTTAAAGTTGCGTATTCGTGCAAGCGTTCAGTGACATCAGAACTCAGGACTTGATAGACAATGACAGTCCCAACTAAAAAAGCCATGACAACGGCAACACCAATGATATAACCGAGCGAAGAAGATTTAACCCAAAATTCCTGCTCTCTGGCCATGGCTTCCTGGCGATCGAACACCTTAATCGTTGCCGGCATGATTTGGCGTAAGCGTTGTACGACTTCATCAACGTTTACACCCGGCTCAACTTTCAGCAGCCCCAGACTCACATCATTTAGCGATCGCCCCGGATTGAGACGAATAAAATTTCCATCGCTAACAATCACAGTGCCATCAGCACGGATAGTGTTATTTAAGCTAAACAACCCCACAATCTCAACTTGTCGCCTGCTCAGTTCAGTTTTCAGACCTACTTCTCTCGGGCCAAATTCGGAGCGTGAAAAGCGATTCATTAGCAAGGTATCTTGGCGTTGCAGGTCTTGTAAATACGGATAAACTTCTGGCACGCGCAACACAGGATCTCGATAATTAAACCCCAAAACCAAAAGCGCTCGTATTCGCGTCGTTTCTACATTGCGCCACGAGCCAAATGACAGGTATAGCGGTCTAGCAGCAGCAACGCCATTCATCCCTCCCGCCTGATACAAATAACGTCGGGGAAAGGGTGGAACATTGGTAGACTCTGGCGACTTGGATGAAATCAATACAATGTCAAAATCGAGGCTGTCATAGAGGAGCGTCGCTCCCTTCATCACTCCGCCAAAGAGTCCAAGTTGCATAAATATTAAGGAAACCGCAAAGCTGATGGCTGAAACTCCCACGCTTAAGCGAGCTTTACTCTGCATTAAGTTGCGCCATGCCAACGGGGGCCCTTTCCAGTGTTTGCGGTGCTGACGTTTAGTCACTATATTTTTCCTTGCCTCCTATTCCCTGTTCCCTGTTCCCTATTCCCTTTTGAAAAACCTTTAGCGAATTAATTTAAATCAATCTCGGTATCTACTTGCAGATTACTTAGATCGGAGACAAGTTTGCTTCGATCTAAGCGGATTTTCACTTCTACCACTCGGACATCTGATTTTGCTGTCGGATCGTCCCCAATAATGTCGTTTTTGAACACCAGTTGACCAATTTTGGCGACAGTGCCAGTCATTTTTTCTTCAAAAACCGGACTGGTAATCGTTGCTCGCTGTCCGACTTTAATCAACTTAACGTCTGTTTCAAAAACCTCTGCCACTACATACATATTACGTGTGTTGCCTAGAGCCAGAAGCCCGCGATCGGAAATCACTTCTCCAGCCTGGGTGTAAATCTTCAAGACTTGGCCGTTTTTGGGCGCACGGATAATAGTTTGCTCTAACTGTGCCTGGGCCAGTTTTAAATTTTGGATGGCTGAAGTCAACCCACTATGGCTAGCGACTCGCTTTAAATTCATTTCTGAGCGTTTGAGGTTCTCTTGAGCTACTTTGATATCTTCTGTGCGGGTTGTGGTTAATTGCTCTAACTTGGCTCTGGCTTGACTTAAATTCTCCTGGGTTTGTACAACCAGTAACTTCCTAATCTCATAATCTTCTTTAGGAACTGCACCTTCAGCATAAAGTTTTGTATAGCGATCGCGTATGATAATTGCTTGATCCAACTCTGCTTGCGATCGGCGAACAGCAGCCTGTTGAGAGCTAATTTCTTGCAAACGAGGAGTAGAAATCTGACCAATCTGTGCTTGTGCTTGACCAATCTCAATTTTATTGAGGGAGCTATCTGTTTGTATCTGTTTTTGCACCTCCTCTAACTGGCTAGCAACCAAATTTCGTTTAGCCAGCATTTCTTGGTGACTTTTGAGATAAGCCAAAACTTGTCCGGCTTTAACCCAATCGCCCTCAGAAACTTTTAATTTATCAATCTGCGCCCCCACTGGAACTGCAACTTTGGTAATCTCCCCTTCTGGTTCCAACCGCCCCAATGCCAAGACTTTTGTTTTTTCAGGGGGCAACGATAACGAAGATGACGAGGCGTTGTTGGCGGGTGACGGGCTAGATACTTTAGACAGGAAAACGTATCCAGCCCCGATACTTAAGGCAAGTAGACCAGCAAAGATACTAAAATTGCGAGCAGTAACAGTAGGGGTCATAAGTAGTGAAAGTTACCAGTTCTTATTCGTTCTTCAAGTTCAGCCCCGATCGCTGAATTTCGCTTTTAAGTTCGTCTAGAGATTGCTTGAGATTTTGAATTTCTTCAGATGTCTGTTCTTGAACTCCCCGTATTTGTTCTTCGGTGGTCATCACAATCCCAGCTTCTTGTTCTTGGAGCATTTCTTGTAAAAAGATGCTGAGAATTCCTCTAATCGGTTGCCACAACTGATGCCATCGTTTTTTGTCTTCTTGGAGCAGTTGAATGTAGGTATCGAAGCTGTGAGGGAAAGGAATACCTCCCATAAATTCTGCCGCTCCCCCAAAATTCAGAGAGACACCGTGATTTCCCAGTCCGATTACGTGATGAACTTCTCCCACATGTTCGTAATTACCTAAGTAAAGTTCTCCCAATCTCAAGCCATTGCCAGCAACCATACTTAAAGGGAAAGGAAAGCTAAAAGGTACTCGAGTAAACAGATCCAGTTGATTTTCGACGCGGTAACTAAATCCTTCTCCTAATTGTTCGTTGTAGTAATTGGCAAAATGCTGATTGCCAACTTTCACAGATCCAAAGGTGTATACTTTAACTCGTAAAGCTGACTCTCCCAAAGAACTAAAACGGCGTTTTAAGAACAGAGCGCCGAGTTGAGCTAAACCACCGCCCAAACTATGACCGCCCACAAAAACCTCAAGGCGGCTGGTATTTTTAGGTATCTTAGATATAGAATTTAAGCTAGCGCCAGCCCTGCGACTATTCGATAACTGACTCATTTCTCTAGAGATATCTTCAAAGTTCAACAGTTCATCGCGGGCAAAACTCCAGGCTCGATTCAGGTTGCCGATCGCATCATAAGAGAAAACTTCCGAAATTAGTTTTTTTAATCGGCGCTCAAAGGCCAATCCGAATCGGATTCCTCCAGCCGCAGCAATGGCATGGGCAATAGCAATTTGTTTGCCAGAATTCAAGGTTTGAAATATCTCAAAATCTTGAGCATTAATTTGACCTAAGAGAACCTGGAAAAAAACAGCAAGTTCGTCTTTGACGGCTTCAAATCCTTCAAAAAATCCCCGTGCAACTTTGACTCGCGTATCTGGTAGAGAACCATAGTTAATTAATGACCAATTGAGATCGGTCAAAATATCCGTTAATTCAATTTGACCGCGATCGGTAACAATCGAGCCTCGAAAAATCACCGCAAATTGATTACTTCCTTCTCGTTTAAAAATGAAACCTCGGATATTAGTTTCATTATTATGCAAGCTATGAACTAATTTCCAGCCCTCATTCTTATACAGAGAGTTATAGATATCTTGGACTTCGGCATCCTCAACAGAGCCTCCTCCGACTTGAAATATTTCATAACTTCGTTTGGAGAACTTAGCCATTAAAATCGCTTCATCAAAGCTAAAACCACTGCGAAGCTTTAAAGGTATACTCATAAGAAGTAGGTCGGTGTGAATATTGATTAGTGGAATCGGGCAGAAGGTAAAAGGGTTTCAGCCTATTTTATTTTTCTTTACATAGTTTGGTTTTTTGAAACCGTTCTACTTATTGCTTGATTTTTTATCCTTTGAATATAGATAGAGACTTGATAGGATAATATCAGTTACTGCTGTTTTATAACTATCAGTAATCAAAGCGAACATTTTGGTTATTATTTATTTTTATAAATCTCCTGATAGTATTATCAAGCTAATACAAGCCTCTTAGAAAAGGGAAAATCTACAACACCTCCATCTTTTGAACCTGCACGCGATCAAGACAAGCTTTTAGCTTTTCGGCAAGTACCTCTACATGGGGCGGGAGAACTAAATTCAGATGGTTTCCCGGAATTTGATGAATCTCAACTCCGCCAATTGCTAGATCGCCCCAGCCAAGGGTTGCATCTTGGGGATTTTTTCCAGTTTGTTTGCTCGTCCGAAAGAGGGTAACTTTACCTGGATAAGGCTGTGGCTTGTATTTGAGGAGGGCTGAGTTGTTAGCTTGCATGACTTGGAATAGCCGTCGCGCAGCTGGTTGGAAAAGCTTACTCAGCCTGGACTGGTGGGCGACAACCTTAGCTATACTTCCTGGCTCAACTAAAAAATGCAATGGCTTCGAGGTCTTAGTTCCAATTTGTTGGGTGAGTTGTCGTTCTTCGACAGCAGTCAGAAAATGGTCTACTGTTTCATCCAGATAAGGGCCAAGATTGCGAAGCACGGAATTCAGTAGAAATTTAGCCATCTGGAAGAAATTCTGAGTGCGATTGTCGCAAAAGGCGGGAGTATCAATCAGTGCCAGTAAGACAATGGTCTGTCCTGCTTGCTGTAGCTGTTGGGCCATTTCAAATGCCACTAGCGCCCCAAAAGACCAACCTCCTAAACAATAGGGGCCTTCTGGCTGCACCTGTTGGATACCGTGGATATACTCAGCAGCAATGTCTTCTATACAATCTTTTGATTTGCCTTCGCCAGTAATCCCCGCAGATTGTAGCCCATAGAAAGGTTGTTCTTGACCCAATAACTCTGCCAGATCGGAATAAACGGAAGCGACACCCATCACCGGATGAATGCAGAAAAAGGGTAGCTTTTCGCCTTGCTGCTGAGAATTTACTCCAGTCAATTGTCTGAGAATTTGAGCAGCGAGATTTCTGATGGTCACACCTTCGAGAAACTTGACCACAGGAACATTCACTTCTAGATCGACTTCGATTTGATGTTTAATCTCGATCGCAGTCAAGGAATCGAGGCCTAGCTGATGCAAGGGTTGTTGGGGATGGAGTTTTGCCAAGTCAACTTTCAGTCCCCTTGCTAGTTTTGCTTGAATGTAAGACTCTAAGTGCTGCTGTCTTTGTGTGGGAGCGATCGCTAACAGTTCTGCTGCTGTGAGTTTATATTCGCTATCTGTGCTATCCCATTGGGGCAAGATGTCAGCAGCAATAATGTCCAAACTCTCTGTATGAAATCCATTGCGGCAAGCAGTACGGGAAATCTTACCACTTGATGTTTTGGGAATGCTGGCAGTCTTGAGCAGCAACACTGCATAAACTGATAACTCATGAACCTGTGACACCACTTGCCGAATTGCCGCGATCACTTCATCTGCATTGAGCTTTCTTAAGTAGGTGCGCTCGATTTCTTGAGCAACGACGATTCTTTCTTCTCCTTCTACCTCAATGGCAAACACTGCTCCACAACCTTGTCGGAGAGCCGAATGACTTTCCTGCACCGTCAGTTCAATGTCTTGAGGATAGTAATTGCGACCTCGAATCACAATTAAATCCTTGAGTCGCCCGGTAACAAATAATTCACCATTATGTAGAAATCCCAGGTCGCCCGTTCGCAGAAACGAACCCTCATCTGTATCGTCTAAACAGGCATAGAATGTTTCTTGCGTTTCTTGGGGTTTCTGCCAGTATCCTTGAGCAATACTCGCTCCTGTAACCCAAATTTCTCCAACTGTACCATCTGGACATCTCTGGAAAGATTGCGGATTGGCGATCGCAATTGTTTGACTTAACCCCGTCTTACCTTGCCCAACTATCTTGATACTATGCTGCTGTTGCTCTGCACACAGCACAACTTGGTTTTGTTCGAGAGCAGTACTTTCTACATTACACACTGTTGGGTAGCACTCTTTTACCCCCCCGGAAATCAACAATGTGCCTTCAGCCATCCCATAGCAAGGATAAAAAGCTTCAGGGCGAAAGCCGTAAGGCTCAAACTTGGTAGCAAATCGCTCTAGGGTCTGGGCACGAACTGGTTCGGCACCATTGAAAGCAACTTTCCAACTGCTCAAGTCAAGACCCACTAATTGTTCTGGCTGAATCTTCTGCACGCACAAATCATAGGCAAAATTCGGCCCGCCACTAATCGTCGCCTGATAGCAAGAAATTGCTTCTAACCAACGGTAGGGCTTCTGCAAAAACGCAACAGGCGACATCAAAATGATTGAGGAACCGGCGTAGAGGGGTTGGAGGATGCCGCCGATTAAGCCCATATCATGATAAGGGGGCAGCCAGGATACGCCTAATTCGTTGGCAGTGGTTTGGAAAAATTGATGAATCAGTTCTAAATTGTGCAGTAAGTTGCCATGACTGACCATAACCCCCTTGGGCATCCCGGTTGAGCCAGAGGTGTATTGCAAAAATGCGATCGCGTTTGCATCGAGTACGGGTTCGTGCCAAAACTCTGCTTGCTGATTAGCGATGGTGTCGGTAGTTAAAATCTGTTTTGTGGTCAGGTCTGGATGGTGGTTAAATTGAGTAGCGATCGTGGTGAGCAGAGAAGTTGTAGTCAGGGCAACCCTAGCTTGGGCATCTGCCATAATTGCCATCAACCTGGAGATCGACTGATTTTGTCGAGGCGGATAAGCAGGAACGGCGATCGTACCAGCATATAAGCAGCCAAAGAAGGCGGTAATAAAATCAAGACCAGGCGGGTAGAGAAGCAGGACACGCTCATGCTTGGCACTGACAGTTTGCAGCTGAACCGCGATCGCTCGTGCCGCTAGATCCAGTTCTCGATATGTGAGACTAATTACTTCCTTTTCTCCATCCACCAAAAAGGTGTAGGCGAGGCGATCGGGCTGTTGTTCGGCGCGATAACGCGTCAGTTCTACTAAATTTTTGACTGACAAACTAGATGTTAACAATTCATTGAATACCATATTCAGCCCTCTCCAAAACCCGATCTGCTTTTGCTTGTACTCGTCTCAAAACCGAATTGAGGCTAAAGTGTTAACTCCTCTATTTCTTCAACAAAATTAGCAATCTGAATAGTTGGTATCAAATTTTTCAAAATTAATTGTTCGTGGCAAGCTTGAGCTAATTCCGCAATGCTAGGGCTAGCAATGAACTGTTCGATTGGCAGTTCAATCTTTAAATTGGTGACAATGTGATTTCTCAGACTTACAGCCATCAGAGAATCGATGCCCATACTATTAAGTGGCTTTTGGACATCAACTTGAACAGGCTCACACTCTAAGGCTTGGACAATTTGTGCTTGAATGTAAGTGCTTAATAAATCGGTGCGTTGGCTATTTATCGCTACTGACCATTGCTTTATAATATCAATCTGTTCGGCAATCTTAGAATCAACCACACTAGAGGCTTGGGCTGTATTAGATTCTCCTAATCTATCTTGCCGTGAGGCTTCTGATTCGTGCCAGTAACGCTGTCGTTGCCACGGATAGGACGGCAAACGCACAAAAGAACCACCATGAGGATAAAGAGCATTCCAATCAATGGAATCTTCTAGGGTATACTGCTCTGCTAAGGAATTCAATATCTGAGCGCGTTCAGTAGCATAATTTAGAATTTTGAATTGAGGACTTCTCCTCTGCCCCTCTGCTCCCCTGCCCCTCTGCTCCCCCTGTTGCTCTACATAGCCGGAAAACATATAGGGGCGGTTTTCTTGTGCGAGAAAAGCCACTAAATGCTCGGCGAGTTGTTTCTTAGAATCAACCACCATTGCCAAACGGTAGGAATGATGGCTGCGGCGCAGACTAGTTGTATAGCAAATGTCTGCCAATGAAATTGTCGGGTTATCCTGGGCAGTAAAAAACTCAATATAAGCTTTAGCAAAGGCTTTCAAAGCCTCTGGACTACGAGCTGACATTAAAAACAGTTGTGGTTGGTTAGCGATCGCAGTATCAATTGGCAAGGATTCTACACCTTGCAGAATCACATGAACATTCATACCCCCCAGACCAAACCCATTCACACTGACGATTGGTGGTTGATTACCCTTATTCGTTAGTGGTTCTAAGGATTCTGGCACTCGCAACCGTAGTTCCTCCCAAGGAATTTTGGGATTGGGGGTTTGAAAATGCAGATTGGCTGGAATCTGACGATGGCTAACTGCTAGCGCTGCTTTAATCAGTCCGCCAATGCCAGCAGCCGCTTCCATGTGTCCAATATTTGTTTTTACAGATCCGATGGCGCATTCATTGCCCAAAGCGCGATCGCTGCCGATGACAGCCCCGATCGCTTTGGCTTCAATCTCATCCCCCATCGGCGAACTGGAGCCTTGCGTCTCTACATACTGCACCTGCTGAGGGAGAATTTCTGCCTGCCGACAGGCTTTTTGCATGACTGCTTGTTGTGCCAAACCATCGGGGGCTGTAAAACTGCTGCCGCGACCGTTTTGATTGACAGCACTGCTGCGGATCGTTGCATAAATAGGATCGCCGTCAGCAAGGGCATGAGATAGCGGCTTTAGAACAACAACCCCCACCCCTTCAGCCCGCACAAAACCATCTGCTGCGGCATCAAAAGTTTTGCAACGACCATCCGCAGACAGCAAAAATGCCTTACTCATGGCGATGCTGACTTCTGGTTTGAAGATGACATTGACCCCACCTGCTAGGGCAAGGCTACATTCCCCATTCCAGAGACTAGAGCAAGCAAAGTGAACGGCGACTAATGACGAGGCACAGCCAGCGTCAATCGGCAGACTGGGGCCTGTGAAGTCAAAGCAGTAAGAAATGCGATTTGGTACCAAGTTGAGGTTTGAGCTAACTATGGTATGGGCATTAATCGCATCGCGATCGCGCTCCCCCAATTGAATGTAATTGTAATCCCGGTTAAGTACCCCAATAAAAACCCCGGTATCGCTGCCAGCCAGATGTTCCGGCACAAGTCCCGCATCCTCTAGCGCCTCCCACGTTGTTTCTAACAAGAGTCGTTGTTGGGGGTCAATCCGAGCCGCTTCTGCACCAGAAATTCCAAAGAATTTGGCATCAAACTGGTCTATCTGGTCGAGAAACCCACCACAGCGGCTATATGTTTTACCTGGTTCCACCGGATCGGGATGATAAAATTTGTTAACGTTCCAGCGATCGCCAGGTATTTCGGTAATTGCATCCCTGCCATTTTGCAACAGGTTCCAGAAGCTACCTGGGCTTTGGACACCTCCAGGAAAGCGACAACCAATACCAACGATCGCGATCGGTTCTTGATTCATATCCCACTCACTCGCCGATGAATTTCAGGTAAAAGCTGAACGCCAGATTCAAAATCAACAGCTCTAGCACCCAAGTAAAACACGTACATTGTCGTCAGCCAGTTGGTAAATTCTTGCTTAGAACCTAAGTGCCGCTCCATATTCAGCATAATCCAGCCCATCTGCGACCAGGTTTGGTAACAGGTTGAGCAATCGGGATGTTCGCTGGTGCAGCATGTCCTGGTTGATTTGCCATCAGGATTGTAAGCGCGAAAGTGAAGATTATAGGGTTTACCATTTTGGAATCGGGCTGCATTCTCTGGGCGATTTTCACTAATGCAAGGACAGACATCATAGCCCCAGGTTTCATCGTACATTTGTCCTGTAGTAAATACTTGATTCATGTACGAGGTCATCAAGATGCGATCGGGATAGCGGGCAATCATCCGGTCGATTTCATGACGCACATCTGCAAACCCTTGTTGATTATCATAAACACCTCCTAACCCTGCCTTATCCCCGTAAAAGTTAAACATTACGCAATTACCGTTTTCGACACATTTTTCAACAACCCGTTCAATTTCATGGGCGTTACCAGCGGTCGTTGTGTAGTACCAAAAGGCTCGACGGTCGTCTTTGTAATTTTTGAGAGCCTTGCTGAAAACATCTAACTTGCCTTTTCCCCGCAGCTTTTTATCGGTTTCGCTATCTCCCCAAAGCGAAACACTAATAGCTGTATTTTCAAATCCCTCATAAGGAATTTTGATCATCCCGTTTGTGACAACAATCATCCAAAAATTTTGCGCCAGCTTTCGCAATCGATCCAGCATTAAGGTAGGCTCACCCCCAACTGCCGTAATGTAGTTAGTGCCTCTAGCTTTTTCTTGTGCAATTAAAGCCTCAAACTCAGCATCGTCTTTGGGTGCTGCATTTTGATCCAGGTCATCGGTGAAAAAACAACAACCCTCACACCGCAGATTACATAGATGAGTTAAGTCTACAGAGATTCCTTTAATAGCGCCCGCTTTTCTAATCTGTGCGAACAAGTGATACAGAAAGGGGTCTTCTAAATACTCCATTAAAGGATCTTGTACCTCGGTTTCTATTACTTGAGTAGCCATAGCAATTTATTTCCTTTGCGAAAAACCGAGCAATATAGAAACGAATAGATCCTGAATTACTAGCAATTTACTTTACTCTGTGCTGAGTCTTGAGTAAGGAAAATTACTCAATACTGATGGACACAGGTATTAGCTTTGACCCTTCCGGGCAGTTTTTTACTCAGCACTGGCTCAACACCCCGTTACTGCTAACGGAATTCAGTACTCTTGATTCGTTGATGAATTTCAGGTAAAAGTTGCACGCCGGATTCAAAGTCAACCATGCGGCACATCAGGTAAAACAGATATGTCGTAGTCAGCCAGTTAGTAAATTCTTGTTTGGAGGCGAGGTGTCGTTCTAGATTAATCATGATCCAACCAACCTGCGCCCAAGTTTGGTAACAAGTTGAGCAATCTTGATTATCACCTGTGCAACAACGCCGAGTTGATTTCAGATCGGGATTGTAAGCGCGATAATGGGGGTTATAACGTTTACCATTTTTAATCCGGTTTTGATTAATTTCATGATCTACAGTGAGACTAGTGCAAACTTCATAACCCCAAGTTTCATCGTAAAGTTGCTGTGTGGTAAACACGCTGCTCATGTACGAAGTCATTAAAATTTTGTCAGGGTAGCGGGCGATCGCTTTATCAATTTCACGCCGCACATCTGCAAATCCCAGATTGCGATCGTAAACTCCTCCTAAGCCCAGGCGATCGCTGTAAAAGTTAAACAAGACGCGATTACCGTTGGCTACGCACTGCTCAACAACGCTAGCGATTTCATGGGCGTTACCTGGTGTAGTAGTGTAATGCCAAATAGCACGCGGATCGTCTTTGTAATTTTTTAAAGCTTTGCTGAAAACATCAAGTTTACCACCTCCTCGGAGTGTCTTGTCAGTTTCACGATCGCCCCAAAGAGAGATCGCGATCGGCATTGTTTCAAATCCCTCATAAGGAATTTTGATCAGGGCGTTGGTAACAACCATTAACCGAAAATTCTGGTAAAGCTTCTGCAATCGCTCTAGCATCAGGCTGGGTTCTCCCCCAACCACTGTAATAAAATTTGTTCCTCTGCTCTTTTCGTGAGCAATAAATATATCAAATTCGGCTTCATCTTTGGGTGCTTTGAATTGATCCAATTCATCTAAAAAGAAATAGCATCCCTGACACCGAAGATTGCACGCATGGGTTAAATCAACTGATATCCCTCTAATTTGTTCAGCTTTTCTGATTTGTTTAAAAAGGTGATTTAAGAACGGATCTTCCAAGTATTCCATTAATGAATCTTGGACATCGGACTCGACAGTTTGAGTAACCATTTTCACCTGCTTACTGGTTAAGGTTTTTTGATGAAAGTTATAGATTACAAAGACGCAATTTATCGCCGTCTATACGAAGGATTGAGCGTTGTTATAGAGACAGCGATTTATCGCTTCTTGTACCTTAGAACAATTTTGACTGGGGAATTTTTATGGCGTAACTTTAACTTCTTGAGAAGCTTCGTCTTTAAACTTGGCGAACAGTTCCACCAAGTCATCGATTGTCTTAAAGCTAGAAACTTCTGTTCTGGGAATTTTTATTTTGAGTTCTCGCATACAAGCAGAAACAATTTCTACGCCGTCAAGACTACTGGCTCCATATTCTCCGATGGTTTTATGTGGATCTATTTCAACATTTTCCAGTCCATCTATGTTGAGCTTGATATGTTTAATTACGACATTTAATACTTGCTCTCGATCCATGATGTCTTGTCTCCTATATTGAAAATTAAAAAACAAAATTTAGGCTAAATAAGCCGCTTCGATGTGTGCCAATGTCCCTGGAACGCCAAAACAGATTTTGTGCATTAGGTGTTCGCGGGACAATGCTGCTTGGAGAGCTTGACGCCGGGGTAGACACAGGGTGTCTTTTACCATCTCCAAAACATGTCTGGGTTTTTCGGCAATTCTCCGTGCCATATCCAAGGCTAAAGTCATAACTTCCTCAGCTGGAACTATGTAGTTAAATAAACCTCGTCCCTTGAGTTCTTTGCCTTTGTAAAGCTTGGCACTGAGGAGCATCTCGCTAGCAAAGTGATGTCCAACCATTGCAGGTAAGACAGACAAGATACCCATTCCGGGGGTAAATCCCAAATCTGTAAAATTAACTCCGTACCGACTGTTTTCGGATGCGATCGCCATATCGCAGTAGAGTGCTAACGCTATGCCACCTCCCACAGCATGACCTTGCAAAGCTGCAATAATTGGTACGGGAAAGCTGAGTAGTTGGTTGGGGAGTGATAAATCTTTGACATCTGCATTGCCACTTACAACTTGTTTGATGGTGTCCAAGCTGGCTCCCGCGCAGAAGACATCCGATCGCCCACTCAAAATCAAGACTTTCAGGCTCGGTTCTGTCGCTAGATCGGTCAGGGCTGTCATTAATTCATCACATAGTTCTTCGCTCAAACGATTTTCGTTTTCAGGGTCATCGATTTGCAGTTGGAAGATACCGTCTTCTAGATTAGCGAGCAAAACTTTAGACATGGGTTTTTCCCCTGTACTTTTGAAACCAAGGTGGCGAGAATCCCTCGGTGAAACTTTGAATTCCTTCTAAGACCTCCGGTTGTGCTAACCATGAAACAAGTTGATTCAGGGCAATATTAATTTGTCGCTGTAAATCTGACCCATAGAGTTGTTCAAAATATTGTTTACTGGCAGCGATCGCTTCGGGAGAAGAACGAAATAGTCGTTGTAATTGTCGGTTCAAGGTGGTAGCCATACCTTCAGTTGCAACTTCATCCACTAACCCAAAGGCCTTGGCTTCTAGGCTGTCAATGCCCCGACTGCTGAGGGTTAAATACTTGAGCTGTGCTATGGTCAGACGATGCAGCAAGAACGGTGCAATCAAAGCCGGAATCATGCCAATGATGACTTCTGGCAACATAAATATTGCGTTCTCGTTGGCAATAACCAGATCGCAAGCCGCAACTAAACCTAGTCCTCCACCTGTAACATTACCTTCAACACAGGCGATTACGGGTAAGTGAGAATGGCAAATCAGTTGCAGACAATTTATAAAGGCTTGAAACAGTTCTATTTGAGGTCTTCCTCCCTGCTGTAATATCCATTCCAAGTCAAGTCCTTTGCAGAAGTCAGTTCCCTCAGCCCGAAGCACGATCGCCCGACAAGATGAATCAGCGATCGCAGCTTGTAACGCTTGACTAAGTTGATTAATTAAAGATGGATTGAGTGCATTACCTGTTTGGGGCTGCACCAAGGCAATCTGGGCGACTCCTGAATCGATTTTATATCGGACGGACTCTACTATTAACTCCATTGATATTGCCTATAGTAATTTTCAACATTGCTTAACACAAGTAAACCTTGGCCTCGATAGCGTTTTTCATAGCGTTCATCTAAATAGTTTTCTAAGTTAAAGTCCCGGCGATCGCTATATTTTTCACGGGTCAATTCACTAGCTTCATAATCTGCAACGGATAAACGAAGTCGCTGATTGAGGTGTTCGTCAATGTTGAGCGATCGGACAATTTCAGTTGCAGCCTTTCCAATGGTGGCGCTGTAGAATTCTGCTTGGCAACCACCACCATAAGCAAACAGGGAAATGCGATCGCCCGGATTAAGATCCTTGGCATAATTCAAAAGACTTAACAAACAAATAAAATTGGAACCTCCATAGGAACTACCAATTTGTTGAGCAAAATGTATACTCTCTGCAACTTTTGATTGAAAACTTAACTTAGCAGCCGCTTTGCCTACCGCCTCAAATCGGTTGAGTATGGTGCGATGTGCCTGAAATGTCATTGCTGGAAAGGGCGCATGATAAATGTGTTTTTGAAAATCAGCATCATAGTCTACAGAACCCACGATTTGCTCGTAGTGACTGAATGCTCCCTCCAAAGCATCTAAATAAGAGTAAAGACTCGTTTCACTTTTGATGACTTCGGTGTTGAAAGTGGGGCGCAGATAGTCAGAAATCTCCTTTGTCCAGTAACCCGCCTTATCCAGTTCAATTTCGAGAATTTGAGGATTAGTACTAACGAGCATCGCTACTGCACCACCGCCGCAGATAAACTCCTGGTCAGTATTGAGCGTGACGCTGCTGAAGTCAGTATTAATTACCAATGCCTTTTTTCCAGGTCTAGCCCCTGAAGCTACCCAGGAAGCGGCCATTTTGAATGCCGCAGTGCCACCGTAACAAGCGTGTTTCACCTCAAAGTTACGGCAATTTGGAGACAAGTTACAAAACCGATGTACCCAGGTAGACAGGGATTTGCCACAATCAACCGCAGATTCTGTACCGACAATTAGTAGTTCGATGTCTTGGAGGTCTTGAGGTGATAAGAGTTGTTTGGCTGCATTCACCGCCAGAGTAATCGCATCTTCATAGACCGGATAAACCGATCGCGTTTTGCACATTAAACTATCGGCAATGTGCTGGAAGTTTTTACCACGCGCTTCGGCAAGATCGGCAATATCTAGATAGAACTGCCCTGAGTACAGATTAAGTTTCTCGATTCCTATAGGCATAAAATGTTGGCTAATCGTTGACTGGTAACAGTGGGGTATTTTCTATTTGGAAGTTTTTCAAAGAGAGTCAATCAATTTTGGATTTTGGATTTTGGATTTGGGATTGAGGAATTTTTAATCTAAAATCGGCAATCTAAAATCTAAAATTTAAGCGGGGCGGGGCATGAACCAAAAAATCTAAAATCTAAAATCTAAAATCTAAAATTCATTGTCAATCCAACAGCGTTGGCGCTGGAAAGGATAAGTGGGCAGAGCAACTCGTTGTCTGGGAGAATCTCGATGAAATTCTGACCAATTAATGTTTATACCCTTCTCGTATAAAGTAGCTAAGGTGTCGAGCAGCGATCGCCAGTCATCATGTCCTTGTCTTAAAGAAGACAAGCAAGTAGCAGTGTTTTTAGGTAGACAGCGCTTAACCATACTTGCTAGGGTATCTGTTGGGCCAATTTCCAAGAAAATATTATACCCTGCTTCTGCTAAAGTTTGGATACCTCGATCGAAACGCACGGGCGATCGCAGTTGGGAGCGCCAGTAGTTAGCATCTAGTACCCCTGCCTCGAATTCTCCCGAAAGATGAGAGATAAAGGGTAGACAAGGTGGATAAAACTGCATTTTCCTCAAAGTCTGCTCAAAGGCATTTTGGATGGGGTCTACTAAGGGTGAGTGAAACGCGTGGGCAACATTCAACTCACGAGTCATAATGAAATCCGATTCCAGACGGGCGATCGCTGCTGCAACCGCTTGTCTATCGCCCGCAATCACAGTTTGGGTAGGGCCGTTAAAGGCGGCAATGGCAACAGCATCCTGGTAAGATGCGATCGCCTCCTCTACAATCTCCCTAGCTGCAAACACCGCCACCATTTGCCCTTCTCTAGCTTGCGTTGCCATCAGTCGTCCCGGTTCTGCGCTCAAGTACAGCCCTTCCTCTAAGCTAAATACACCTGTCACGCAAGCTGCTACATACTCTCCGACGCTATGACCCATCACTGCATCGGGTTCAATGCCCCATGACTGCCACAATTTCACTAAGGCATACTCTAGGGCAAATAGAGCAGGTTGGGCATAGGCAGTTTCATCTAGAAGATGAGGCACTAAATTTCTTTCCCTTTCCCCTTTCCCCTTTCCCCCTTTCCCTAAGTTTGGATACAGTACTTCCAACAGTGGCCGATCCAAATAAGAGCGTAAGATGCGATCGCAATCGTCTAAGGCAGCACGGAAAATAGGTTGGCTGTTGTAAAGTTCCCATCCCATACCAACGTATTGCGAACCCTGTCCAGCGAACAAAAATGCAATCTTCGGGCAATTATCCGGCTGTAGCCGTCCTGTTGTCTGTTTGCTAGTGGCGAATGTCCTCAGTTGAGAGATTAAATGGGGTAAATCGCCTGATGAAACGATGGCATGACGATAGTTAAAATGCGATCGACCGATATTAGTTGTGAAACAGATATCGGGAATCGATTGAGCAGCATGGTTTTCTAAACTATCTGCATAGCAACTTGCTAGTTCCCGTAACGCTGTCTCAGTTTTTGCCGAAAGCGTCAACAGCGATTTGACATGAAAATTTACTCCCCTGCTCCCCTGCCCCTCGGTCACTGAGCGTAGCCGAAGTGCTGCCCCCCTGCCCTCCTCTGGTGCTGCTTCCAGCACCACATGAGCATTAGTACCGCCAAAACCAAAAGAATTAACGCCAGCAAACCGAGGTTTGATATCTATCGGACGATCGATTGTAGGAACCAAGAATGGTGTTGACTTGATGTCAATATGGGGATTGATGGTTTTGAAATGGGGATGAGGAGGAATTTCTCCGTGTTGCAAACAGAGGACAGTTTTGATGAATGCGGCAATCCCACCAGCAGCTTCTAGGTTGCCAATATTAGTTTTCACAGAACCGAGTCCGCAGGGTTGCTCAAGGGTTCGCCCCTGTCCTAGCACCCCGAAGATTGCTTGTAGCTCGATGGCATCACCCATTGGAGTACCCGTACCATGTGCTTCAACATAGTCAATTTTATGGGGTGCCAGCTTCGCATTTGCTAATGCTTGCCGAATCACTGCTTGTTGAGCCAACCCATTTGGCGCAGTTAGTCCAACACTGCGACCGTTGTGATTTACGGCGGTTCCCCGTAGTAAAGCTAAAATGCGATCGCCATCTTTGACTGCATCTGAAAAACGCTTCAGGATAACTATCCCACATCCTTCTCCTCGGACGTAGCCATTGGCTGTAGCATCAAAGCTTTTGCAACGTCCATCAGATGACATCATGCCAGCCTGGGAAAAGGTAATATTCACCTCCGGTAACAACATAATATTCACACCGCCCACCAATGCCAGATTTGACTCTTGATGCCGCAGACTTTGGCAAGCGGTATGAATGGCAACCAGGGACGACGAACAAGCAGTGTCGATTGTCACACTAGGGCCTCGCGCATCCAAAAAATAAGACAGGCGATTTGCCGCCATACTGTTGGCAATCCCGGTGCCGGCTCTCGTGGGAATTGCGGTCATGGCTTTGTAATAATCACAAGTAGCAATTCCCACAAACACACCAGTCTGAGAACCAGCCAATTGTAAAGGGTCGTATCCAGCGTTTTCTAATGCCTCCCAACTTACTTCTAATAGCAGCCGTTGTTGGGGGTCAATGGTAGCTGCTTCGCTCGTGGAAATTCCGAAAAAGCCGGGATCGAATCGATCGATATTTGCTAAAAAGCCACCCCAACGAGTGTTAGTTTTGTCATAACTACTTAGATCGGGATCGTAGTAAGCATCTACATCCCAGCGATCGCTAGGAACTTCGGCGATCGCATCACCACCATTTTTGCATAACAGCCATAACTGCTCTGGAGAGTTAACTCCTCCAGGAAAGCGGCAACCAATACCGATGACTGCAATCGGTTCAGTTGCAGCATATTCGAGGGTATCGAGCTTTGCTTGTAAGGCTGATAGCTCCAACAATGCGTTCTGCATTAATTGCCCATAATCTCTGGTTTCGGAAGGACGACTCATAGCAGTTTTCCCTCTCTGATTGATGCTAGTTTTGCAGCCAGCAAATCTGCAATTTCGTCAAGCGATTGCTCCGGCGATGACAATCTCGCTCTGTTTTCTAATGATGATTCTTCCAGTAAGGCTTGTTGCTGGACACTCTCTGAGTTAGGGTTAGCCTCCTGGGCTGATGCTTGTGGATCTAACGACAACACTTGCGTTTCCAGATAATTCGCCAACGCTGCCACTGTCGGATAATCAAATAGTGTGGTTGAGGAAAGCGAACAGCCTAAACTATTTTGCAATTGGTCTTTCAACTCCGTAGCAGTTAATGAATCCATCCCTAATTCAAAAAATCCTTGCTGCAAACCGATGGACTGGGATTGCTTTAAGCCTAAAACTTTGGCTACCAATGAGCGGACATGAGTGACTAATTCCTCCTGTCGCGCTCGTGGAGGCTTTGATACTAGCGATTGGAGAAATATTGATTTTGGCGTGTTGATGGTGGCAGCAATGGGCGATGGAAGATGATTGTGGTTAACTGGGTTATCGGTGCTGATGCTCTGAGCCAGGATGACAACCTGTTGGAATGAATCGCCGATCGCTTCGCAATCAGGTGCAAGATGCACAGCTTCTTGAAACCCACAATCAGACAACAATTCCAGCCAGTCAGTCACCGCTAACAAAGGGTAGAATGGTCGCAACTCGTAGTCTGAGAATTTCCACCACCCTGGCGTTAATCCAAAGACCAAATCTAACCAGCGTCGGGGACTTGTTCCCTCCAGCAACACTAACAATCCTCCTGATGCTAACAGGCTGCGAACGTGACGTAAGGTTTGCTGTAAATCCTCAGTTGCGTGCAGGACATTTGCTGCCACAATGATGTTGTATTGATGGTTAGTAAATCCCTGAGATTGGGGGTCTTGTTCAATATCTAAAGACTGATAGCGGATAAATGGGTAATCCCGGAATTTCTCTTGAGCTTTGGCAGTGAACCAGGTTCCTAAGTCTGTGAAGACATATTCAGTTCGATCTGCTGGGAGATGAGGTAGAAGGTAAGCAGTTGTTCCGCCGGTTCCGGCTCCAATTTCCAAAATGCTGACTGTATCACTAGAAATCGCGGTTGAGATTGCCTTTTGGACTAGTGCGTTCATTACCTTTGCGCCAGGAGAGTCCTGGTAAAGCTGGGTTAATGCTGTCAAATCGCCTTGGGGAAATAGCAACTCCAGTGGGCGAGTTTCACCTTGGAGCACTTGAGCTAGGTGCGAACCGCAACGCTTTAGTAGTGTCAGTTCTGCATTTGCTTGGGGATATTGCGATCGCAAATTATCCAGTTGCGCTTCTGGTGTGGGTAACTCCAGTATTCGAGTTACTTCCCACTGATTACCAATTCGCTGAAGAATTCCTTCTTCAACCAGCATTTCCAACAGGCGCAGTGCGAGTTTCTGATGTTGCTCGATGACTCCTAGTTTGGTGAGTTGGGGGATGGAATAGCGATCGCCTAGCTGCAAATTCCACCCCATCTGCCGGAATGCCGCCACTACATAAAGAATACTTAGGGATTCCAAAGTACTTAGGGCTTCCCCATAGTCTTTTAGACTAAGTTGGGCTGTCAATTCAACCAACTGGGGCACGAGCAAACGCTTGATTTCTGCTGGCGAGTAGAGCGATTCTCTAGCAGTCACGCTACTAGATGCAGTTTCCATCCAGAAACGCGATCGCTCAAAGGGATAATTGGGCAACACTACCCGACGATGTTGAGAGCCATGATGGAAGCCTACCCAATCGACTGATATTCCACATTCATACAAAGTTGCCAAACTGGACAACATCTGCTGTGAATTCGATTCCTTTTTGAGGCTGGGAAGCCACACATAATCGTTACTCGGTAAGCACTGGCGACCCATTCCCAATAAAATCGGTTGCGGCCCTACTTCCAAATACGCTAAGGCTCCTAGTTCTGCCAGAGTTGCCATTCCATCAGCAAACCGGACTGGCTGCATTATATGTTTTACCCAATATTCAGGCGTGGCGATCTCTGCTTTTGCCAGTTGACCTGTGAGATTAGAAATAAAGCGAATATCGGGGTTTGGCGGATAGTAGTTTACTTGCTGGACAATTTGCTCAAACTCCGCCAGCATGGGTTGCATCAACGGCGAATGAAAAGCATGGGAAACCTCAAGTGCTTTTGTCTTGATTCCCTTTGCTTCTAACCGAGCCACAGCCGATGTCATAGATTGAGATCCACCTGAGACGATCAAATGTGCCCCGTTCATTGCGGCGATCGCCAAATCTGAATACTCATCGATGATGCTCGATACTTCTTGCAACTGGGCAAATACCGCTACCATTGCTCCCATAGACGGTAATGCTTGCATCAGTCTCCCTCGTGCAGCAATCAACTTCAGTCCATCTTCCAAACTAAACATTCCTGCTACACAGGCAGCAACATACTCACCGATACTGTGTCCCATCACCACACTCGGTTTGATTCCCCAGGACTGCCATAGTTGGGACAATGCATATTCCAATGCAAATAAAGCAGGTTGAGTATAAGCAGTTTCATTAATAGAAGCTTGAGTTGGGTTGTCTAACTGACTACTTGGATATAGAACCTCTAACAAAGGTTGATTTAAGTATGGCTGTAAGATTTCAGCGCAGCGTTCTATGGCTTGCCGGAAAACAAGTTGCGTGTTGTAAAGTTCCTGCCCCATACCGATATATTGCGAACCTTGGCCAGTGAACAGGAAAGCAACTCCCTGACAACGATCGCCTGTTCTAGAAGGCGGTGAATTATAAATGAACGCTGCGAGTTCCTCGCAAAATTCCTCAGAGGATTCTGCAACCAGAGCTAGTCGATGGTGAAAATGCGATCGCCCCACATTGCTCGTATAACAAATATCCCTCAAAGATACTTCTGAATCACATTCCAGAAACGCCACATACCGCCGAGCTAATTCCCGTAACGCCCTCTCACTTTTTGCCGAAATTGTCAACAGCGATTTTAAATGCTCCTCTGCTCCTCTGCTCCCCCGGTTACTGAGCGACTTGCCCTGAGCGTAGTCGAAGGGAGTCGAAGTATGCTCCCCTGCCCTCTGCCCCTCGGTCACTGAGCGTAGCCGAAGTGCTGCCCCCCTAGTCCCCCCCGGTGCTTCCTCCAAAACAACATGGGCATTCGTACCGCCAAAGCCAAAGGAACTTACTCCTGCAAAACGTTGCTCCCCAAAACCAGACCACTTCTGAGTCTCGCGGGGAATTGAAAAAGGCGTGTCTTGGATGGTAATCTTCGGATTTAACTGCTGGAGATGAAGCGTACCGGGAATCTCTTGATGTTGCAAAGCCAGTACAACTTTAATTAACCCTGCAATTCCGGCTGCTGATTCTAAATGACCGATATTAGTCTTCACCGAACCGATCGCACAAGGTTGTTTTGGAGAACGGCCTGACATCAGCACTGATTGCAACGAATTAACTTCAATCGGGTCGCCCAAAGCTGTACCTGTCCCATGAGCTTCCACATAGCTAATGGCTGCGGGTACGACTCCAGCATTAACAAGCGCTTGATGGATAACGCCTTGTTGGGCAATTCCTCTAGGAGCAGTCAGCCCATTGCTGCGACCATCCTGATTGACTGCCGAGCCGCGAATCAGCGCCAGGATATTATCCCCATCTTCGATCGCATCAGTTAAACGCTTCAGCACTACGATTCCACAACCTTCTCCCCGAACATAACCATCTGCATCCGCATCAAAGGTTTTACAGCGACCATCCCCTGACATGAATCTTGCTTGGGAGAGGGCGATTGTCATTTGGGGGGTGAGAATTAAATTCACACCACCTGCCAAAGCCAAGTCACATTCTCCTAACCGTAAACTTTGACAAGCCTGGTGAACTGCAACCAAAGATGAAGAACAGGCAGTATCGACCGCCCAACTGGGCCCGTGCCAATCGAACTGATAGGATAGGCGGTTAGCAGCAATGCTCAGAGCGTTGCCTGTGCTGGCATAGACATCAATATCAGACAAGCGATCGAACTGGAATCGAGCATAGTCATTGGTACTAATGCCGATAAATACACCACTGTTACTCCCTGTCAAGCGATCGCTTGCTAATCCAGCATTTTCTAATGCCTGCCAACTCACTTCTAATAACAGCCTTTGCTGCGGGTCCATCCGCTCGGCTTCACGAGGAGAAATGCCAAAAAATTGGGGGTCGAATTGGTCAACTTGCTCGATAAATCCACCCCAACGAGTACTCATTTTCCCTGGTTGGGCGGGGATGGGGTTATAGAAAAGATGAGAATCCCAACGATTGACGGGAATTTGCTCAATGGCACTTTTACCATTTCGGAGTAATTGCCAAAAGGCTTCTGGGTTATTAGCTCCGGGAAAGCGACAATCAAGACCAATAATCGCGATCGCCTCCACAGATTTAAGATTGCGTCTAGGTTCTGGAGATTCTCGCCGTTGGGATAAAGTTTCTGTGAGATAGGCTGATAGAGTTGCGATCGTCGGGTAATCGTAAGCCAAAGTAGGCAACAACTGACAACCTAACCAATCCTCTAAATCTGCCGACAGGCTGACTGCGGCAATAGAATCTAACCCGTAGTAAGCAAACGATTCACGCGGATCTATAGATTGGGGTGCAATGTTTTGTCGTTGAGCAATCTTATTTACCAACCAATCTTGAATTTCCGCCGCTCCCTTGTCTCCTGACTTGCGACTTCTCCCTGCTCCCCCGGTTACTGAGCGACTTGCCCTGAGCGTAGTCGAAGGGAGTCGAAGTATGCTCCCCTGCTCCCCTGCCTTCCTCCACTGTCCCACCACTTCCAAAGTCCCCGCCAAAAATCCTGCACGGGTGGCGTAGCGCTGAATCTTTCCACTGGAAGTCTTGGGGATACTGGCTGGCTTCAACAGCAAAACGGCATAAACTTCTAACTCGTGCTGTGTTGTGACTGCTTGTCGGATGCAGCCAATTACCTCACTTGCATCAAGCTTCCGCACAGCAGTTCGCTCGACTTCACACGCCACAACGAGTTGTTCTTCACCGTCTACCTCGATAGTAAATGCAGCTACTCCCTGCGTTCCCAAAGCCGAATGACTATTTGTAACTGTGAGTTCAATGTCTTGAGGATAATGATTGTGTCCTCGAATAATAATTAAATCCTTGAGTCTTCCGGTGATAAATAGCTCGCCGTCTTGTAAAAAGCCTAAGTCTCCTGTACGCAGAAACGGGCCTTCCCCTGTATCTGCTAAATAAGCTGCAAATGTATGTTTTGTTTCCTCATATCGCTGCCAATAACCTTGGGTGATACTCGCTCCCGCTACCCAAATCTCGCCCACTTCATCCGGTAAACATCGCGTCAATAATTCAGGATGAGCGATCGCAATTTGGGTATCGCCCTGCTGGCTATTGCCACATCCAACTAAAAGCCGCGTCTTGGAATCCTCTGCTGTTGCCAGCGCTACCCGATTTTGTGCCAGTGCGGTTGCCTCTACCTCGATCGTTATTGGCTGAGTTTGTGCCTCTACGGTAGTCACTTTCAGCGTCGCCTCAGCTAGCCCGTATGCTGGACAAAAAGCTGTTTCTTGAAACCCACAAGAAGCAAATGCTTTGGCAAACCGTTGGAGTGTTTCTGCTTTGACTGGCTCGGCACCATTGGAAGCAACTCGCCAAGAACTGAGATTTAGGCTAGCACGTTGTTCTGCGGTAATTTTCCGAAGGCATAGTTCATAGGCAAAGTTGGGTGCGCTGCTATGGGTTGCCTGATAGCGGGAAATAGCTTGCAACCAGCGAATCGGACGCCCAATAAAGGACACCGGCGCCATGATATAGCTAGGAAAGCCGTAGTACAAAGGTTGAAGTACTCCATAAATTAGCCCCATATCGTGAAAGAACGGAATCCACGTCACCATCACGCTATTAGCTGTGTGATTCCAACCTTGGTCAATGTAGGCTAAATTGTGCAGTAGATTGCTGTGGCTAACCATGACTCCTTTAGGCATTCCCGTAGAACCGGAGGTGTATTGCAGGAACGCTAAAGTATTTCCATTGATATTAGGTGGTTGCCATTCGCCTGCGTTTGCCTCAGAAATCGCATCGCTGGCCAAGACTTTTAGAGATGCTAGTTCTGGATTGTCTGCAAAGTAGTTCTTAACGATTGGCAATAGTGCTGTTGTTGTCAGGATGGCAATTGCTTGGGCGTCAGAAACGATCGCACCCAACCTAGCAATCGACTGATTTTGCCGAGGGGGATAGGCAGGAATCGCGATCGTACCAGCATATAAGCAGCCGAAAAAGGCAGTAATAAATTCTAAACCAGGTGGGTAGAGCAGGAGTACGCGATCGCCTGGCTTTGTAAATGTTTGCAAGTAGGTAGCGATCGCTCTTGCCTGTTTATCCAATGCTCCATACGTGAGTCTACTTCCCTCAGATTCACCATCTACCAAAAAGGTATAGCCTAGCGTCTGAGGTTGCCCAATAGCTCTGTAGCGCAATACGTCTACTAGCGTCTGACTAGTATGTTGTTTTTCCATGCACGGCTACTCCTAAAACCTGGAAATTGTTCAGAACGCTAATCTCTGGCACATTGACAAGCAAAGCCAACATCTGCGAGTAAATAATTGATGGAATTCAAAATCTATCAGACTGATGAAACCATAAGTTTGACAAATTTTGGTGTTCTCCGAGAAAATCTTGGTTTGGTGTTCTCCAAAAAATCTTAGTGTTCTCCGAGAAAATCTTGGTATTGTTTAGAATACCAAGATTTCACTCTTCATGCATAAATTTTATAAATTCTCAACTATTTAAGGGATGACTTTTATATCAAAATAACTTAATAGTTATCGCAGGAGACTTGTGGAATTTCTATTTAAATTAGCAGATGCATTCAATTTAGTGAAGCGATTGCCGTCCTGAATCTTACCCCAATAATAAAGCGACAGGTCTATTTTATGATCCAACGATCTTATGAAGAGAATGGCATAGCAGAGAATCAACAGCTAATTGAGGAACTGAAGGCTCTGCGGCGAGAGGTAGCTGAATTAAAAACAGAAAAAGCTGCTTTCCAAGCTCAAAAAAAGCTGCTGGAGCATTCAGTAGCAACAATCATCCGCGCTTCACCCGAAGAAGAGATGTTGAAAGCTACTTTACAAGACACGTTAGATGTTTGTAGTCAGCTTACTGGTGCCCAAAAAGGCAGTCTGTTTTTACTCGATCGCCAGGGTGCTGTCACCGATAGTATCCTCACCCAAAGGGAGACAACAGCACTGAAGGAGCGCGATCGCCTGATTGGTTGTGTTTTAGCACAGGGGCTTGCTGGTTGGGTATACAGACAGCGCCAGATCGGGTTGATTGTAGACACTGAAACCGACGAACGTTGGTTGCAATTGCCCAATCAGCCTTACACTGTACGTTCAGCATTAGCTGTTCCCATTCTCAGAAATGAAGAGGTTCTAGGTATTCTTACCTTACTACACCAAGAACCTGGGCACTTTAGCCCAGAAATTGCCCATCTGATGCAGCTCACTGCTGACCAAATCGCTATAGTTTTAGAAAATGCCCAGTTATATGGGAAAATTGAAACTTATTCCAAAGCGCTCAACTACGAATTAGAAAAAGGGCGGCAAATCCAGAGAGATTTTCTACCCAACGAAATCCCACAGCTACCTAATTTAGAGATTGCCACGTTTTTCTCTCCTGCGCGTCAAGTTGCTGGCGACTTCTACGACGTTTTCATGCTACCTGGCGACTATTTGGGGCTAGTTATTGCTGATGTCGCCGACAAAGGTGTAGGTGCTGCATTATTTATGGCTTTGTTCCGAAGCTTAATCCGTATTTTTTCGGGACAAATTAGTTTGGGCGGACTCTCTATTATTGCCAATGAGGCGGAATTATCGATTTTGCTGGAGTCAGAGATGGCAACCAATTTATACCAAATTAACCCCCTGAAAGCAGTAGCGCTCACGAATAATTACATCGCCCAGCAGCACGCCCAGATGAGTATGTTTGCTACGCTGTTTTTTGGCGTGCTAGATCCGGCAACTGGCATTCTCACCTACATCAATGGTGGACACGAAACTCTGTTTGTTGTTGGTGAGACTGGTATCAAAGCCAGTCTCAACTCAACCGGGCCAGCGGTAGGGATGATGCCTAATATGAAATTTAAAATTCAACAAGTACAGTTGGAACCGGGCGATATCTTAATTGGCTATACCGATGGAGTAACTGAGGCACGTAGTCCCAGCGGTCAATTTTTTACTGAAAAGCGACTGCGATCGCTCCTAGATCGAGCTGCGCTTTTGCCATCTCCCCTGCTAGAGCGCATTACAACTGATTTGTTCGCTCATATCAGCAACGCACCTCAGTATGATGACATCACAATGCTGATTGTGCAGAGAAAGGCATCAGACTAAAGTTTCATCCTTTCACTTACCCCCAATCTGTAAAATATGGAACCTTTAACTGTGCCTGGAACACTGGACTCTTTAAAGGCGATCGCAGAATATGTGATGGCAGCAGCAATGGTAGCAGGTTTGAATAAAAAAACCGCCTATAGACTGCGTTTGGCGGTAGATGAAATCGCTACAAACATCATTAATTACGGCTATAAGGCAGCAAATCGCCAAGGCATATTGATTTTAAAAGCCGATTTTGACGATCGCTCCTTGAGCATTACGATTAAAGATACTGGTGTTCCCTTCAATCCTACCCAGAAGTTAACTCCAAATGATTTAAACAAGTCGCTACAGCAACGCCAGATTGGCGGTTTGGGAGTTTATCTAGCTCTTAACAGCGTAGATCGATTTATTTACCAACAAGACGAAAACCAAAATTGTAATATTTTAATTGTAAATCGTGACGACGGATTGGGAATCAGTTAAGTAAGTTTGTAGGAATATAAATTATAAAAAAAGAACAATGAATTTAACAAGATACAACAAGAGTTACAAGTTCATTTATTTTTATTTACATAGTTTTGTTTTTCGACACCGTTGCACTTAAAACTGAATGATTTTTGGAAAAAAATCTTCCTAAAACTTGCTAGCAAATATTTACAAAGCTTTAAGTCTAATTTTTCCAGATTCTCTTTTCACGTCACTTGTTACAAATGGTCACGAAGTTAGTAACTACAAAAAAATTTCATGTATTCTCAATATTCACAAGGTAGCGACCTTAAACAGCAAATATGTCAAAAACGGCCAAAAAAAGCATATATAGCAGTTGCCTTGGTAGGTTAGGACATCAACCGATCGTCAAACCCCGACACCAAAAACTTTTAAGCCTGTTGCCTGTTATATCAAACCACCAACTAATAGGGTTGCTTGTAGAAGTGAAGACATCCCGCAACAGCAAACGTGTCTAAGTTAGTTTGGAGCTTATAGATGTTGGAGAAAATTAATACCCTCAATGGTTTTCAGGCAAACTTAGCAGACCAAGCAGCACTGGAAACTGCGCTCCTGAACCATCCAGAAATTGAAGAGTGTCGGGTATTAATCCGAGAAACAGAAACCGCAGATATGTGGTTAGTAGCCTACGTAGTTGCATCAGGAAAATGTTCGTTGGCACAGCTAAATGCATATTTGCAGGTTCATTTGCCAAACACTATCCTGCCTCAATCCTACGTTTGGTTATCCAGATTGCCGCTCACCAGTGAGGGACTGATTGACGATCGCCGTCTAACTGATTTAGCCGTGATTGACATAGATTTGGTCGATCGCTGGGAGTCGTCTTTGCGATCGCTCCCCTCGATTAACCAAGTCGCAGTTATTGTGGAAAACCAGACAAAACAACTGCCACCATTACACGTTTGGGATTTGCTAGGGAATCCACAAGCAACAAAACTCAATTTTCAATTAGAGGATTCTGGAGAAAAACTAGAATCCGGTGGTGTAAATCAACAATTTGAGCCTTTACAATCTCAGATTTCCCAGCCAAAAGCGAAAGCAATTAGTCATGGCGAACCTTTACAACTGGAAACAGAAGCAACCACTAACTTAACGAAACTCCTCCAAAGAGCAGCGTTACAAAGCTCAAAAGGAATTACTTACATCCAACCCGATGATACTTACCAAAACCAATCCTACGAAGAATTATTAGACGCAGCTCAACGGATTTTGGCGGGCTTAAGAAAATTAAGACTTGTACCTCAAGATAGAATTCTCTTTCAATTTGACCAACCTGAAGATTTCATTCCTGCCTTTTGGGGCTGTATTTTGGGCGGATTCATCCCAATTCCTTTATCCGTTCCTCAGAGTTACGATCGCTCTCATGGTTTCGTTAATAAATTAGCTCAAATCTCGGAAAGACTAGAACCAAGTTTAATACTGACTAGCGAGCGATTAGCACCTGAACTGAGACGTTCCCTGACAGATTTGCCACTTGACAATTTGGCGATCGCTACCCTCAATGAGTTGCAATCTTCCCATCTCGATCCTAACTGGTATGTTGCTGCCCCAGATGATATGGCAGTACTGTTTCTCACTTCTGGTAGTACAGGTACGCCGAAAGCAGTGATGCAAAGCCATCGCAGTCTCATCTGTCGGTCGGCTGCGAGTGTTCAGATGAATGGGTTTACCCAAGAAGATGTTTCCTTAAACTGGATGCCACTCGATCACGTTGCCGGATTAGTGTATTTCCATATTCGGGATGTGTATGTGGGTTGTCAACAAATTCATGCTGTCACCGATTGGGTGTTGCAACAACCCCTGAAATGGCTTGATTGGATGTCTGATTATCGCGTGAGTGTGACCTTTGCACCGAATTTTACCTATGGATTAATCAATGCAGCCGAAGCAGAACTTTCTCAGGGGCATTGGGATTTATCATCAGTGCGATACATCTTGAACGGAGCAGAAGCCATTGTCGGCAAAACTGCGAGAAAATTTCTCGAATTGCTGACAGCACACGGACTCTCGACTACGGCAATACATCCGGCTTGGGGAATGGCTGAAACTTGTTCGGGAGTGACTTACTCTCACAACTTTTCTGGGGAATCGACCACGGATGAAGATGCATTCGTAGAAGTTGGCGCGCCGATTCCCGGATTTTCTTTGCGGATAGTTGATGCTCAAGACCAGCTCGTTGAAGAAGAAGCTATCGGAAGGCTGCAAGTTAAAGGACTGACTGTAACATCAGGTTATTTTGGTCAACCGGAACTGAATTCGGAAGTGTTTACAGAAGATGGCTGGTTGAAGACGGGAGATTTAGCTTTCTTACGACAAGGACGTTTAACGATTACAGGCAGAGAGAAAGACGTTATTATCATCAATGGACTGAATTACTATAGTCATGAAATCGAAGCAGTTGTTGAAGAAATTGCAGGCGTAGTTGTTTCCTACACTGCCGCAGTGGCCGTGCATGATGGAGAAAGTTCAGAAAAGCTAGCTATCTTCTTCCATGCAGGTGAAGCGAATGAAATGCAAATTTCAACGTTGATGCAAACCATTCGCCAAAAAGTTGTCCAACGTTGTGGCATCAATCCCAGCTATGTAATTCCAGTTGAAAAAGCTGCGATTCCCAAAACGGCGATTGGTAAGATCCAGCGATCGCAACTGGTTAAACGCTTTGAATCAGGTGAATTTAAATTTATTCTCCGGCAGTTTGATATCCTGACTGGCAATGCTAACACAATACCCGACTGGTTTTATCGCCGAATTTGGTGTGTTAAGCAGTTAAGTCACAAGCATTTGGAGTCAGTTAAACTTCCGATTCAAAAATACCTTGTATTTCTCGATGATTTAGGTTTAGGAAATTACCTGTGTACAGAACTCAAACGCAATAATCAATCTTATATCTGCGTTGAAGCAGGTACGGATTTTATCAAATCTGAGCAAGGCGATCGCTTTACGATCAATCCCGAAAATCCCGATCACTATCGGCGGGTGCTAGAAGCTTTGGCATCGGATATTCCCACTCAGATTTTGCATTTATGGACTTATAACGAATCTATGGGTCAAGTGTCTAGTTTAGAAGAACTAGAACGCGCCCAATACTTAGAGCTATACAGCATCCTATTTTTGGTACAAGCCTTAGCTGTCAAGCAAAAAGACCGATTACTGAATGCAGATATACAGTTACAAATTATTTCTAACAACCTCCAGTTAACTAGCAGCGATGATGCGATCGCTTATGAAAAATCCACACTTATCGGATTGTTAAAAACAATTCCTTTAGAACTATCTTGGTTGCACTGTCGGCATATTGACTTAGAAATTGGGTCACTGGAAACAAATGCTAACTATGTGTTTAAAGAATTAAATGTTACTAAAACAGATAGTGAAATTGCTTATCGTCAAGGTCAACGGCTAGTCTCATCACTTGCCAAAGTCGATATGCTTGCTAGTCCAAGCCAGGAAATACCAATTAAAGCAGGGCAGACTTATCTGGTAACAGGGGGATTGGGTGGAATTGGGGCTTCCGTTTGCCAATATTTACTTAAGCAATTTGGTGTGCGATTGCTAATTGTTGGCAGAACAAGTTTGCCACCAGAAACAGAATGGTCGCAGCATCTCGAACAGAATACAGCGATCGCCAAGCGATTGAAAAATTATCGCTCGCTTATAGCAACAGGTAGTGACTTATTATACAAATGTGTTGATATCTGCGATCTAACTGGCTTGCAGCAGGCTGTAACTGAGGCAGAGTTGAAATGGAATCAACCCTTGGCAGGAATTATTCATCTTGCAGGTGAAGGCGATCTCAAACACCACTGGACGGTGATGGAAAATCACTGGATAGCTGTGGCTACATTAGAAAGCTTTCGTACCATGCTACGTCCGAAAGTTCAGGGAACTTGGACGCTTTTTCAACTGATTCGGAATCGCCCAAATGCCCTTTTCATCGGCTTTTCTTCCGTAAATAGTGTGTTTGGGGGAGCAACCTTTAGTGCTTATGCTGCTGCCAACAGTTTTTTAGATGGTTGTTGTCAGTATCAGCAATACCATTATCATCCTGATACTTACTGCTTTAACTGGAGCCAGTGGGATGATGTTGGTATGAGCGAAGGAAACCCCATTCACAGCCGGGAAGCAGCTCATCGCTTGGGGTATCAGAGTATTACTCAACAACAGGGTTGGCGTTCCTTACTGGCAGGTTTATCGCGTCATCAACCGCAGTTGATTGTCGGTTTAGATGGCAGCAATCCTCATATTCGTCGATATCTGAAGACAGAAGCCGATAACGTCGAGAAATTAACCGCTTATGTCACCACTGTGGATGGTGCAGGGTTGCATGGTTGGGAGCAAATGAGAATTAGCGATCGCTTTGGGACTCCTAGCCATTGTGAAATTGTACAGCTTGCGGAAATACCCTTAACACAAACGGGTACGATAGACATTGCCAAAATTATTGGCAGCAATCAAAGGCACAATCAACCTTGGCAAATCGTTTTCCCCCAAACTGACATTCAACGCCAGATAGCTCAAATATGGCAAGACGTATTAGGCATTTCTTCAGTGAGTATCGATCGCAACTTTTTTGAATTAGGTGGTAGTTCGCTCACCTTGGTTCGGGTTCACGATCGCTTACAAAAACAATTTGGGCAACATCTGTCACTGATTGACTTGTTCCAATATCCAACTATTCAGACGTTAGCAGAGTTTCTGAATCAAGCTCAAATGCCATTGCCGGAGCGATCGCAATTATCGCCATCCCATGACTTGGGTAAGATGAAAAGTACCCAGCAATTGGAAATTGCCATCATCGGTATGTCTGGGCGTTTTCCAGGAGCCAAAACACTCGATGAATTCTGGCAAAATTGCTGTAATGGCGTGGAATCGATTTCATTTTTCAGTGATGAAGAACTGGAGTTAGCCGGAATCGATTCTTCATCCTTGAATGATGCCAATTATGTAAAAGCCAGTGGTATCTTATCTGACATTGATTTATTTGATGCGGCATTTTTCGATATCTCTCCTAAAGAAGCCCAAATCATGGACCCGCAACATCGCCTGTTCCTAGAGTGTGCTTGGGAAACCCTCGAAAATGCGGGTTACGACCCTGCAACTTATACAGGATTAATAGGGGTTTATGCAGGCATGGGGATGAATCTTTATGCAGGTCGAACCTACTGGAATCACAATCTTTACCCAAATCGCGATCGCCTAGAACACGTTGATGACTCGCAACTAGCGATCGCCAATGGTACAGATTTTCTTCCCACGCGGGTTTCATACAAATTCAACTTGCAAGGGCCCAGCGTCAACGTGCAAACCGCTTGCTCGACTTCCTTAGTTGCCGTCCATCAAGCGTGTCGGAGTTTGATCCAGGGAGAATGCGATATGGCTCTGGCTGGCGCTGCTGCCATCGCCGTACCCCAAAAATCTGGTTATCGCTATCAGCCAGGAATGATTCTTTCACCCGATGGTCACTGCCGAGCATTTGACGCCAACTCACAAGGAACCGTTGGCGGCAATGGCGTTGGGATTGTGATGTTGAAACGATTGGCAGATGCGATCGCCGATGGAGATAATATTTACGCCGTGATTAAGGGTTCTGCGATTAATAACGATGGCTCCCAAAAAATCAGCTATACGGCTCCCAGCGTTCAGAGACAGGCAGCAATGATTGCCCAAGCCCAAGCGATCGCAGATATCAATCCAGAAACTATTACTTACATCGAAACCCACGGAACCGGAACGACTCTCGGCGATCCGATTGAAATTGCAGCATTAACCCAGGCATTTCGTAACAAAACACAGAAGCAACAATTTTGCGCCATCGGTTCTGTAAAGACTAACATCGGACATTTAGATACAGCTTCAGGCATAGCAGGATTGATTAAAACAGTTTTGGCACTCAAACACCGATTGCTGCCGCCTAGCCTAAATTTTAAACATCCCAATCCCAAGATTGATTTTGCTAACAGTCCATTTTATGTAAATACAACTCTATCAGACTGGCAAACAGACCAAACGCCTCGGCGGGCTGGCGTAACTTCCTTGGGTGTTGGCGGTACGAATGTTCATGTGATTTTGGAGGAAGCACTGGGGGAGAGTAGGGGGGCAGGGGAGCATACTTCGACTACGCTCAGTAACCGGGGGAGCAGAGGGGCAGGGGAGCATGTCTTGACGCTTTCGGCAAAAACTGAGACAGCTTTACGGGAATTAGCTCGGCGGTATGTGGGGTTTTTGGAGTCTCATTCAGAAGTATGTTTGAGGGATATTTGTTATACGAGTAATGTGGGGCGATCGCATTTTGAGTATCGGCTGGCTTTGGTTGCTGATTCTCGCGCACAATTGAGAAATCAACTCACAACATTTATTGCCGAAAATTCGCGCACTCGCTTTCCGGCTTCAGGGGTAGCTTTCCTATTCACTGGACAAGGTTCGCAGTATATCGGCATGGGACGAGAACTTTACGAAACCCAACCTGTTTTCCGACAAGCACTTGATCGCTGTGCTGAAATCCTGCACCCATTATTAGAGCAACCATTGCTAGAAGTGTTGTATCCATTAGGGGAAAGGGAAAAAAACTTAGCGCCTCATCTTCTGAATGAGACGGGCTATACCCAACCTGTCTTATTCGCTTTGGAATATGCATTGTCTGAGCTATGGCAATCTTGGGGTATCAAACCTAGTGTTGTGATGGGTCATAGTGTGGGCGAATATGTTGCCGCAACTGTTGCAGGTGTACTCAGTCTGGAAGATGGATTGAAACTCATCGCCGCACGGGGTAAATTGATGCAAGCACTACCGCAGACAGGGGCAATGGTGGCGGTATTTACTGATTTGGCGCAAGTCTGTGCAGCGATTGATTCATTGCCGGAGGTAACGATCGCTGCAATCAACGCACCAAGGCAAATCGTTATCTCTGGTGCAGCTGCGGCGATCGCATCGGCTGTGGCTATCTTAGAAGCCAGAGGAGTGCAAACAAAGTCACTGAAAGTTTCCCATGCTTTTCATTCGCCGTTGATGCAACCAATGGTGGCAGAGTTTGGGCAGATTGCCCAGCAAGTGAGCTACCGTACACCAAACCCGAATATTCGCTTCATTTCTAATATCACAGGGCAATTGGCAGGAGTGGAGATTAGCACGCCTGAATATTGGGTGCAGCATGTGTTGCAGCCAGTGCAATTTGCTAACAGTATTGTCAGCCTGTCAGCGTTAGGAAATTTGGCTTGTTTGGAAGTGGGGCCGCACCCAATTTTGGTAAGCATGGGTCGTCAGTGTATCCCAGAATCGGGACATCTGTGGCTGGCAAGTCTCAAATCGCAAGAATCAGATTGGCAGCAGATGTTGACCAGTTTAGCGGCGTTGTATGAGCAGGGAATATCGGTGAATTGGTCGGAGTTTCATCGGGGATCTGAGCATCGGCGCGTAGTGTTGCCGAATTATCCTTTTGAGCGATCGCGTTTTTGGATTGAACCAAACAAAGACAGCAGGCAAAAAAATGTTCAAATTTCCTCTGCAAATCTGAAATCTTCTCATCCTCTGCTCGGTTCTAGATTGCACCTAGCAGACTCGAAAGAGATTCGTTTTCAGACGCAAATCAATTCTCATTTTCCTGCTTTTTTAGCTGACCATCGCGTTTACGGAAAAGCGATCGTGCCAGGAACTGCTTATCTAGAGATGGTTTTAGGGGCAGCAGCGAAGGTTTTGAAATCTAAAAATTTAATTTTAGAAAATGTACTATATAAACGGGCATTAGTTCTATCAGAAAATGAAGTTAAAACACTCCAGCTAATTCTTCAGCCAACGGAACAACAGGGATATTCCTTTGAAATTTTTAGTTGTGAATTAGATGAGGAAGATTCACCATCTTGGATGCTGCATGTTTCTGGAAATGTCACTGCATCCAATCTCAAACCATCGATGGAACTTTTTGCAACGCAATGGCTCCCCAAGGAAGTAGCTTCCCACAACCAAGCCGAACATTATCACCAGTTTCTTCAACGGGGAGTTGATTATGGTGCTAGTTTTCGGGGAGTTAAACAGTTGTGGTTGAATTCAGAAGTAGTAACAGGGGAAATTGAGTTACCCCAAACATGCGTTTTAGAAACAGATACCTATCAGTTTCATCCAGCATTCTTGGATGCTTGTTTTCAGGTTTTGCAAGCTAAATTCCCACAAGATAATAGCAAAGAGGCTTATGTGCCGATCGCCATCAAGCGATTGCAAGTTTGCGATCGCCCCAGCAATCGACTATGGAGCATCGCCAAAGTACATCCTAGCCAAAACAGTAACAAAACACTGATTAGCGATTTGCAATTAATTACAGATGATGGTGAGATTCTAGCGGTTGTTGAAGGTCTGCAACTTCAAAGGGTCGCTGCGGCAACATTAACAGTTTCTCCTCAAGTTCCGCCAGATTGGTTGTATCAAATCGAGTGGCGACCTCAAGCCCGAATGGGGCGATCGCTCTCACCGGATTACCTGCTCAATCCCAAAGACATCAGCCAAAACCTGATTCCTCAATTGGCCGAACTTTTAACAACAACCTCATCAAACCAGGAATTTTTACCCCAACTCGAAGCCCTCAGCGTGTCTTATGTAATCAGTGCCTTACAACAACTAGGATGGGACTTTCAACTCGGATTGCAGTTTTCCTTTACAGAAATAGCAGAACAGTTGGGGGTGATTAGCCAGTATCACCAACTGTTACATCGGTTTCTGGATATTTTGACTGAAGCAGGGTGGCTTAGACCTCTTGATTGTGCTAACGGCAGACATCACTGGGAAGTAATTAGCGCCCTCGATCGCCAAACGCCGCAACCAGACCGATTGTTAGCCCGATTCCCTACCGGAGATACTGAGATTGCCTTAGTAGAACGCTGTGGTGCCAGCTTACCAGAGGTACTTCAGGGAAAACTTGACCCGCTACAATTACTATTTCCCAATGGTGATTTCACCCTGTTGACGCAACTGTATCAAGATGCCCCAGCTGCTAGAGTGATGAATACATTGGTGCAAAAGGCAGTTTCCGCAGCACTGCTGCGAGTACCACAGAAAAGTAAGATCCGCTTGCTAGAAATTGGAGCGGGAACTGGCAGCACAACCGCTTACATTCTGCCGCAATTGAATAATTATCAAGCTGAATACACTTTCACAGACATTTCACCTCTGTTTGCAGCCAAAGCACGGGAGAAGTTTCGGGATTACCCATTTGTCCGCTATCAATCTTTAGATATCAGCCGATATCCAGCGACTCAAGGCTTGGAAGGGCAACAATACGATGTGATTCTGGCAGCCAATGTCCTGCACGCGACACCAGATTTACAACAAACATTGGCCCACGTCCACAGCTTATTAGCACCAGGCGGAATTCTGGTGATGTTAGAAGTCACCGATCGCCATTGTTGGCTGGATCTGAGCTTCGGTTTGACGCCAGGTTGGTGGTTGTTTGCCGATCGCTGGTTGCGACCGAATTACCCGCTCTTAAGTAGTGCCGAGTGGCAAGATGTGTTGCAAGCGAATGGATTTACGTCGGCGGTGGCGATCGCACCTCAAAATCAAGTCATCGGTTCCCTGGCTCAGGCTGCGATTGTTGCCCAAAAAGGAACCGAGAGCCATATACCACAAAACTGGCTAATTTTAGCAGATAATCAAGGTATCAGTCAGAAACTTGCTCGACGGTTTCAAGAACGAGGAGATACCTGTACTCTAGTTTTTCCCGGACAGGAATACGAACTGTTGAGTGAGTTCGAGTTCAAGATTAATCCTCAGAAACCGGAAGATTTTCAGCAGTTGGTTTCGCACATACTTAGCAAGCGATCGCGTCTCTCAGGGGTGGTACATTTGTGGAGCCTAGAGAGTAAAGAAACTGCACCAACCTTAAGCGTCGAAGATTTGCAAGCAGCAACCCGTATTGGCTGTGGCAGTACTCTGTACTTGGTGCAAGCGCTAGTTAAAAAGATGGGTATAACGCCACCTCAGTTATGGGTAATAACTAAAGGAGCAGTTGCCGATAAAGCTGGATTAGTTCAATCGCCTCTATGGGGAATGGGGAAGGCGATCGTCAGAGAACACCCAGAATTACAGTTTCGCTTGATAGATTTAGACCTCCAAGAAAATTATCGGCTAAGTCAAAACCCTCTTGATGCACTATTTGCAGAGTTGACATCACCAGATCGAGAGAACCAAATTGCATTCCGTAATGGGATGCGTCAGGTGGCAAGACTGGTTCCTTACCGTAACTCTCATAATCGAGCAGATATCCCCATCCATTCAGATAGTACCTACTTAATTACTGGTGGATTAGGGGGACTGGGACTGCTAATTGCCGATTGGTTAGTAGAACGTGGGGCAAAGCACTTAGTTCTCATGGGACGCAAAGGGACAAGCGAACAGAGCGATCGCCAGATTCAGCAGCTTCAGGCACAAGGTGTATCGGTGATGGTAATGCAAGCTGACGTGTCTGTGCAGTCACAAGTGGCGGAGGTATTGGCAGAAATTGACCGCAGCCACCCGCCTCTACACGGCATTATCCATGCAGCCGGAGTTTTGGATGACGGTGTTTTACTCCAGCAAACTTGGGAGCGCTTTCATCGAGTCATGGCACCGAAAGTCCAAGGTGCTTGGAATCTGCACGCATTAACCCAAACCTTACCGCTTGATTTCTTCATCTTGTTTTCTTCGGCTGCTTCTGTTTTGGGTTCTGCCGGTCAAGCTAATCACTGCGCTGCCAATGCCTTTTTAGACGCTCTAGCACATTATCGTCATCAATTGGGATTACCGGGATTGAGTATTAACTGGGGAGCTTGGGCTGAAATTGGTGCAGCCGCCGAGCGTCAGTTCGGTAAGCAACTCCAACATCAGGGAATGGAAATGATATCGCCATCCCAAGGTTTACAGGCTTTGGAGCAGAGCTTTTTTTGGGAGGTTGCTCAAGTAGGTGTGATGCCGCTCAATTGGCTGACATTTATGCAGCAATTCTCACTGGGGAATTGTCCGGCATATTTGGCAGAGTTTTCTCAACTGGCGGTTACTCAATCGACATCACCACCACCGATGGAAATTCAGCAGCAATTGCAAACTCATGACTTCGGCGATCGCTTGCAGATTTTAACCATTTACCTGAAAGAAAAGATTGCCAAAGTGTTGGGTTGTTCTGTGGATCGAGTCGATGCTAATCAAGCACTGAGCAAAGCGGGACTAGATTCTTTGATGGCGATCGAAATTCGCAATCGGATCATCACAGAACTGGGAATTGACCTTTCTTTAGAAAAGTTTGTTGAAGGTTCCAGCATCAATCAACTAGCAGACCTGTTATTGAAACAGCTAGCCTTACAGGGACTCAACGAAAATTCGGCGATGGAAATTACTGAGGATGTGGAAGAAATAATACTATGAACCTAAATGCCCTTTTAGCCGAACTTTCAGACCGGGGAGTGAAATTATTAGTTGATGGGGAACAACTCCGCATTCAAGCACCTAAAGGAGTTATCACTCCCGATCTCCGAAATGCTTTAGCTAACAATAAAGTAGAGCTAATCCGGTTACTACATCAGAACAAAATCGGGGCTGCTTCCATCCCTTTGGTTCCGGTTTCACAAACGCAAAATGTGCCCGTATCCTTCCAGCAGGAACGCCTGTGGATTTTGGCCCAGTTAGCTGCTGTAGAATCTGCTCATAATATTGCTCAAGCCTTGCGGCTGAATGGCGATTTAGATTTAAACTGCCTCCAAAAAAGTCTTAATGAAATTTTCCGTCGCCACGATGTCTTTGGGACAACATTTGGGGTGTGGGAAGGTAATCCCGTGCAAAATATAACTGCACCAGAACCTTTTACATTATCTGTTTTAAATCTGGAGCATTTAGATGCAACCGAACAATTAAAAACTTTCTGGCAAATTGCCGATGAAGCAGCCGAAGCTCCCTTTGATTTGGCGAGCGCTCCTTTATGGCGGATTAAACTCATTCGCTTAAATGCACGCGAGCATATTCTCTTGCTCGTCATTCACCACATTATTAGCGATATGATCTCGATGGGTTTATGGATTCGAGAACTGGCGACAGTCTATAGTCATTTCTACAAGGGACAGCCTTCTCCACTGCTAGAACCTTCCATCCAATATCGAGATTTTGCCGTATGGCAGCGCCAGTGGCTCAACAATGATGCACTCAAAAGCGAACTAGCTTACTGGAAACAGCAACTAGAGGGGGCATCATTTGAATTAAAATTACCCATCGACCATCCCCGACCGCCACTCCAGAATTTCCAGGGCCGGCGAAAGTTTTTTAAACTCGATCCTGTGATGTGGGCTGCAATCAAACAACAAAGTCACGAACAAATGGGAATTACTTCCTTTATGACTTTCGTAGCAGCGTTTAAGGCTTTGATTTACCTGTGTTCTCAGCAGGAAGACATTTTAATTGGCTTTACCGCCTCTGGTCGAGTTCATCCGCAAGTTGAGTCCCTAATTGGTTTTTTTGGCTATCCTTTGTTGCTGCGTACAGATTTGTCTGGCAATCCCACTTTTACCGAAGTACTTAGCCGAGTGCGATCGGTGTTGTTATCTGCTTATGCTCACCAAAATGTCCCCTTTGGTAAAGTCGTTGAAGTCATGGGATCGAGTCGGGTTGCACAAGATACTCCCTTTTTTCAAACATTCCGCACCGGATTAAGCTATGTCAACAGCCAACTACCGAGCGACCTAACAAATTTACCCAATCTGACGTTTTCATTGATTGATGAAGGAATTTGGGGGCCGACTGATTTAGATTTATATACTTATATTTACGAAGTCGGAGCGGATTTACAAATAGGAATTGCATATAACACCGACATATTTGAAAGTGAAACAATCGACGCTTTTGGTAATGCTTTATTTCAAATATTAGCACAATGGGTTGAGTCAAAAGATGTTCGCCTCAATGAATTTATACTACCAACAGACCTTGAGAGAAAAGCCAGATTAGCTAGGAGCCGATATCAAAAACAAAAGTTGGCGATCGCAGCTACTTTTACTGCTGATTCGGTTGCAGATTCTCTAAAATTCTGGATGCAGCAACTCAATTTACCCTCAGAAATAACCTTTGCTCCCTATAACCAAGTTTTCCAACAACTGCTGACTCCTGATAGTCTGTTATCACAAAATGAAACGGGAGTTAATATTGTTTTAGTGCGGTTAGAAGATTGGGTGAGGTCGCAGGATTTACAAGAGTTATCTAGTAACGAACAAAAGAATTCCCTTGAGCGCAATACTCAAGATTTAATTCTGGCGTTACGTCAATCCTGCGAACGGACTCAAATTCCCAATTTGGTTTGTTTCTTGCCAAGTAATTCAATAATTGCTGATGCAGAAATGGCAACTTTTTTGCAATCATTGGAAGCAAACTTCTTAACAGAACTTGCTGATATTAGTGGACTGCATATTATTAATTATCAGGAGTTAGCAACAAGCTACCCAGTAACTAACTTCTATGATGCTTATAGCGATGAAATCGGACATATTCCATTTACACCAGCATTTTTTACAGCATTAGGAACAATGTTGGCGAGAAAAATTCACTGCCTACATAGACCGCCTTATAAAGTAATTGTCTTAGACTGCGATCAAACCTTATGGCAAGGTGTTTGTGGCGAGGATGGAGTTGAGGGTATTGTCATAGATTCATCCTATCAAGCATTGCAAGAATTTATGATTCAGCAGTGCGATCGCGGGATGTTGCTATGTTTGTGCAGCAAAAATAATCAAGCAGATGTCTTTGCTGTATTAGACCAACATTCCGGTATGCGGCTAAAGCGTCACCATTTGGCGGCTTGGCAAATTAATTGGCAGACTAAATCAGAAAACTTGAAATTGCTGTCTCAAGAACTAGGGCTGAGTTTAGATAGCTTCATCTTTATTGATGACAATCCCATCGAATGCGCACAAGTCCGCTATCAGTGTCCAGAAGTTTTAACCCTGCAATTGCCCACAAATGCCACTGAAATTCCCGAATTCCTGGCTCATATCTGGGCATTCGATCGTCTCAAGATCACTGTAGAGGATCGACAGCGAACGATTGTTTACCAGCAAAATCGCCAACGTCAGCAAGCGGCAAACGAATCTCTCACGTTGCGAGATTTCCTCAATAGCCTCAATCTGCAAGTGGATATTATGGAAATGCAGCCCTCCCAGGTAGATCGTGTTGTTCAACTAACGCAGCGAACAAATCAATTTAATACCACCACCTTACGCAGAACGTCGGCTGAAATCAAAGCCTTTTGCCTGTTAGATACTCATACTTGCTATGT
This sequence comes from Nostoc sp. DedSLP03, assembly GCF_034530815.1. Taxonomy (NCBI): domain Bacteria; kingdom Bacillati; phylum Cyanobacteriota; class Cyanophyceae; order Nostocales; family Nostocaceae; genus Nostoc; species Nostoc sp. DedSLP03. The sequence continues at coordinate 118,895 of NZ_JAVRCK010000002.1, read as the reverse complement.
TGTGGATGTAAAAGACCGCTTTGGTAATTATGGTTTGGTGGGCATGATGATGGTACAGGCCACAGCATCAGCCCTGGTGGTAGATACTTTATTACTCAGTTGTCGAGTGTTGGGCAGAGGAGTTGAATATCAAATGCTCAACTTCCTGGGTAAAATTGCCCTGGCACGCGGACTCAAGCAGATCGATATTATTTACAAACCCAGTTCCAAAAACCAGCCTATTGGCGATTTTCTTGAACAGTTGACAACCATTGCCAAGGAACCTTTAGCAGAAAGCTATTGCTATAAGTTATCAGCAGATGTTTGTCGGGCGATCGCTATTGCTTCTGAACGATTAGACAAAGAAGCAATACATTCGGCATCTGAAGGGAATTTAACCCCAAGCGATCGGGCAATACCCCAACAATCCGCAAATTACACCACCTTATTCCAAAAAATTGCTTCAGATTGGCATACACCAGAGCAGATTCTTCAGCACATGGAAGAGTCTCAAGTTCAATACCAACAACAGCATCAGACATTTGTTGCACCCCGCACCGAAACCGAGAAACACTTAGCCGACCTGTGGCAAAACTTACTTCACAAATCCCCACTCAGCATCTACGATAACTTCTTCGACTTGGGAGGCAATTCTTTGTTGGCAGTGCAACTGCTGTCTCGGTTGCGAGAAAGCTTCCAAGTGACTATACCCATTCATCAATTATTAGAAGTCCCAACAATTGCGGGAGTGGCTCAAGTAATTGAAGCGATCGCTCAGACAGGAGTGGCTACCAATTTAGCGATCGATTTGGCAGTAGAAGCTGTCTTAGATCCGGCAATTCGTCCAACTACACCATTCAAGTTTATCGCTCAACCCCAGGCGATTTTCTTAACTGGAGCAACTGGTTTTCTCGGTGCGTATTTAGTAGAGGAACTCCTGCAACAGACCACAGCTAATATTTATTGCTTAGTGCGAGCGCAGGATGTAAAACAGGGCATCCAACGTATCCAAAGCCATTTACAAGCATACGGACTTTGGCAAGAACAGTTTCGCTCCCGGATCGTTCCAGTCATTGGTGATTTGGCGTTACCCAACTTAGGTCTGAACGAGTCACAATTCCATCAACTTAGCGAGGAAATTGATGTCATCTATCACAATGGTGCTGTCGTCAATTTTCTTTATCCCTACGCCAAACTCAAAGCAGCCAATGTCTTGGGAACTCAGGCGATTTTGCGTCTAGGCGCTCAAACGAAAGTCAAACCCGTGCATTTTGTTTCGACGCTGGGCATTTTTTCGGCTCCTGCTTATGCAAACGCTAACTCCATTCCAGAATCCGATGAATTGGCAGAATTTCAAGGGTTGCAAGGGGGTTATTTACAAAGTAAATGGGTGGCAGAAAAGCTGGTCATGCAAGCAGGCGATCGCGGACTTCCTGTATGCATCTACAGACCAGGTGCAATCTCCGGACACAGCCAAACGGGAATCGCCAATGTGGATGACTTCTTTTGCAGCCTGACTAAAGGCTGTATCGAACTAGGTATGGTGCCGGATTTGGAATTCCCCCTCGATTTGACCCCAGTTGATTATGGTAGCAGAGCGATCGTCCACTTCTCTCAAAACCCTGACTCCTTCGGCAAGGCATTTCACCTTGTTTCTCCTGATTGTCTGTCTTGGGGTAAATGGTGTGACTTAGTTCGGTCTTTGGGTTATTCGCTAGAGCAAGTTTCTTACCATGAGTGGTATGCTAAATTGCTACACAATGCGAAACACAATATTCCAAATGCTTTACATGCTTTTTTGCCATTGTTAGACGAACAATTATTAAAGAACGTGCAGTTACCAGCATTTGATTGCCAAAATACATTGACTGGACTTGCTGACACCAATATTATTTATCCAACAATAAACACCGAATTACTCAATATCTACTTTGCATACTTCAAGAAAAGTGGATTTTTGATCGGAGTTTAGCTTTCTTTTGCCACCTTATAAGTAGGTGGTTAGCCATAACACGACCAAGCTACATTTTCTACAAAGGTTGAGCCGATCCAAATTAAGAACAGATGTGCTTTTAGAATTACCCAAGGAATGTTTATAACGACCAAAAAGCAGGTTATTAATCATGCGTTTAAGTTTTTGCATAAATCTGCTTCGGTTTGATTAGTTTTTATTAAAACATAAATCTTAATAATATGTTATATTATTCATCTCATTCTTAAGACGGATTATTAGTAAAACAATTAACTAAAATAGATCGATGATTTAAGTATGATTTTTTCGTCGGAAATTTGAAGTTAGCAAAAAGATATAAAAATATGCCTTGAATAGTAAAGCTTTGAGTGAGAGCAGACAGACTTTAGTTTTTAATAGCTGATGTTTGGAGAGTTTTAATCAACACTAATCATACTGTAGGTAGAGCCAAAATAAATGAGAAAATATTGAAAATAGAGTTACAAATATTAATAATTTCTGATCGTGGATGAAATCTTGTGTAGCTGCTCCTGGAGATGGAAAAATGGTTTTTATGGAAAGTAAACGCTTGCTCTTCGTTGCTGACTTTCCATCTGTACAGCAGGGTAAAGACTTTTCTCAAACTTTAGTCCAAATACCACCGTCACCGCATTGCGAAGTTTGTGTAATTGTTCCAGTTCGCAATGAAGCTCAGATGTTGGCAGCAACCCTTACTGCCCTGATACATCAAGTTGATTTACAAGGACAGCTTTTAGATCCCAGACGCTACGAGATAATTTTGTTGGCAAATAATTGTAGCGATGAGTCAGCAGCTATAGCCCGGAGTTTCGCCCAAGAACATCCAGATATAGCACTGCATGTAGTGGAAAAAACTTTGCCTCCTGCACAAGCTTATATTGGTCGAGTGCGTCAGATTTTAATGGATGAAGCACACCGCCGTTTGTGTAGCTTAGGACGCACAAGGGGAGTAATCGCTTCAACTGATGGAGACTCGCAGGTAAGCCCAACTTGGATTGCTGCCAATCTGTATGAAATTAACTGTGGTGCTGATGCTGTAGGTGGGCGAATTCTTGTTGAACGCACTGGTCGTGCGGGTCTACACCCTTACGCCAGAGCTTGCTATCTGCGAGAAGTGGGCTACCGCTATTTAATAACCGAGTTAGAAACTTATCTCGATCCCGACCCTGATGATAGATTTCCTAGACATTATCAACACTATGGAGCAAGTTTGGCAGTAACAGCAGAAATGTATGCACTGGCGGGAGGCTTACCACCAGTGCGGACTCCTGAAGATGTAGCTTTTTACCGTGCTTTGGTACGGGTAAATGCCCGTTTTCGCCATAGTTCTTTAGTGCGAGTAGTAACTTCGGCCAGACAAATTGGACGTACCAATGTTGGTTTAGCAAATCAGCTGAATGAATGGATAGAAATGGGACGGCAACAACAACCATTTGTAGTCGAGCCAGCAGGGGCTATCGAAACTCGTTTTGTTGCCCGCCGTCAATTACGAGTGATGTGGTGGTGCGTTCTTAATGGCTATCAACCAGATCGCAAGAGCGTCGTATCCTTGGCAGAGATGCTGGGAGTTTCAGTCCAATGGCTTTTAGAAAAATTAACCCAACCTTATACCTTTGGTCAATTGTTTGAACAAGTCGAAGAACGCCAGCAGTCAGAACAAATTTGGGCTTCGCGCTGGAAATTTGTGGAAATTGAACAAGCAATTGGAGACTTGCGCTTGCGTCTTGAGAGTTTACGGCTCAGTTACAGCAAACTCCACGGAAATTCGACCCAGGATGATTTGGAACTAACTAAAGAGCTTTACCCTACGAAAAGCCTAGAAAATGGGGGTCTTAAACCCTCGATCTAAGCGCGTCACAGAACAACCAATCACACAGAGCGTCGGGAGGAATGCGCGGTTGACGTAGCATTCGCTACGTCAACCAATCTCTTATCGGACATACAGACAACCTGTTTCTGATAAGCAATTCTGCGATAGCGAAGCGGTAGCGAGTATTCGAGCGTCGCGTCTTGATTCTGACGCCTTGGCGAAGCGTTTCCGGCTCCGCTCCTGAATTCTTCTTCAAGCGAAAAGTATTGCACGCTGTACGTGATAGCGTCGGCGTCGGGTAGTTTACACTCGCTCGAATAAATCAAGTCGATATTCTTCATCCCGTTGACCTTTTAAATGCCGCAGTTTATTTGGGGTCAACTCAAAAAAGGAATCATGAACTTCATCTCCACTCAATGGATAATCACGGGCATAAAGTATCCAATGAACTAAAAGTAGATGTCCTCCAGGTTCCAGGTGTTCCAGAATGTGCTGTTGGGATTTTTTCAGGTCTTCCCAGCACCAGTAATAGCCAACTTCTGAGACTAGGGTCAAATCAAACATTTCATCAGGATATTGCTCTGGGACACGCATAATCTGGAACTTGATATTGGAGAGATGCTGACAGCGCTCTTTTGCTCTATCCTGCGCCAATTTTGATACATCAACTGAGAGCAGTGAGTCACAACGTTCTTGCAGTTTTTCAGTTAAAACGCCAATGGAACCACCGATTTCAAATGCAGCCCGATAGCGCTCTTTGGGTAAAGCTGCGATTGTGGCAGCATATTTGTTAGCTTCGTAAACACTTGTCTCAAACTTCCACGGGTCAGGATTTTCGCTGTAGAGTTTATCAAAGTAACTAGGTGGTAGGGAATTAGATTGTAACGGGTTCATCGGTTTTCCTCTATATAAACTTCCCAAGGATGAGTAAAATTTGCTAACATTTCGGGAGTTAGGCGAAAGCCTTCTGGATCGTCATCAATTAAGTCTGTAGTTTGGGAACGATAAGCAGCGATCGCTTGCTGTTTTAACTCCACCACTGCGCTAATATTCAATCGCCAAGTTGTCACCTCAAGAGGTACTGGCAGACTCTCTCGTTGGTCAAAGTCCCAATCCCAAATCGGATACTCAATCAATCGGGGGGATAAGGGCAAGTCATTCAGCACTGTGTGAATTAACTTCCACGTCGCTCGGTGGTCTGTATGAGGGTCATATCGCCAGGGTAAAAAGATAATTTGTGGGGCGATTTCTGTAATGTAAGCACGACAACTAGCTACTGCACTTTGATACTGTGTTGAAATTGACCCATCCTGCATTCTACAGAAGGTGACATCATTCACCTCTACACCCAGCAATTTTAATGCTGATAGCGTTTCTGCTTCCCGCAGAGCTAGGAGTCTAGCTGCGGGATATTTCTGGGAACGAGGGTGTGAAAGACTACCATCACTGATGACTAACACTTGCACATGACAATTTAAAGACCGTAATAGAGCGATCGCACCTCCACAACCTAATGTCTCATCATCAGGATGGGGTGCAACAATCAGTACTGGGCTACAAGCGATCTCGTTCACTGAACGCCAGGGCAAAACATTATGATTGTCTAGTGGTAATGCAATCAAGCCAAATTCATTCATCATTCCAAAGTATTGAAGCCGGATTACTTTCATGCAAGACATATTGCCCGACATTTGCCAAGGCTGCATCAAAAGCAGGTTGACGCAGATATAGAGTCAAATCTCGGATAATTCGTTCCATCGGATTTGGTGGTAGTAAGCCGCGAGTTCCCACAGAACGTTGACACAAATGCATCACATCAATGCAAATTTGTTCAATTGCTGTCCTGACCATGTTGGCATAGGCGACGAGTTGGTTTGCTTGCGGGTGAACAATAGTGGGATCGCCACCAAACACTGGTGCATAGGCTGCTACTCGATCCGCAGCCCCCCGCAGCCAGAGATTACCACTTTCAATGGCGATCGCCATTCTGCCAAGCCGTTCCTGTTGATATGGATCGTTTGTATATTCCAACTTTTGTAGATACTGACGAGTTAGGTTAAACAGTGCTTCTGCTCCACCTAGTTGCACAGCAGCAAACCGAATTACCCCAACAGATAACCAAGGCTGTCGATAGTAATCTCCTGGCTGGCCGATTAAATAGCTCCGATCCAACTCGACACCGCTAAAATCCACTTTGTAACTAGCAGTAGCTCGCATCCCAGAAGGTTGCCACCAAGCGGGATCGCTAACTGTTGTCACTTCGTCCATTGGCACAATGCACATTTGCCAACCGCCCTCTGGCAATACTCCATTCACGAAAGGACGTTCAACATAGCCAGTACCAGTACAAAACGTTTTAGAACCTTCCAACCGATAACGCCCATTCTCACAAGGAATTATCTTCACACCATCAGAGGCTTCAGCATTCCAAACGCCAAATATTTTCTGGCGATCGCGGGCATCATCAGCGCAGCTTGCGATCTGTTCTATGGAACCAAAGGTCTGAATCAGTTGTAGGGCGTTGATATGTCCTTCATAAATTCGCCCAACTGCCAGATTGCCATGCCCTATCTGCTTTAATAGCATTAAAAGCTCGTAGGTAACATTAGCATCAATTCCTGCACCCCATCCGCCTAATTCTTTCGCTAATGGTGCAGCCAATAACCCAACCTTAGCAATTAGCTCAAACTCTTGCTTGGGAAAAGCAGTATTGCAATCGATTGCAGTGGCATTGTTTAAACAATAATCCGCAATTTCTGCGGCACGTTTGAGATCCAGAGCAATGTTGGAACTATGCCATTTTGGGATGACGACATTCTTTAATAATTGGATGCTAATAGCCGACTCCTTTCTGTAATATTTCTTTATATCTTGTTAATAATAATTAAATTAAATAAGTTAACATCTCTATCTTTTGTATGATTATATACCTAACAAAAGGGAGATTATTATATGCATAAATTATTTTTTGCGTAGGACAATGGAGTATACTTTAATTTTACCAGAATCACCAGAGTTTAACCATCAACTCTCATCTGCCAATATTAAACGTGCCAAATTAGAAGAATTTCGTTAAGCAGCGTATAACTATTGAGTTAGAGCGTATGATGCAACTTTTGAACTGATGGATGCGATATTGCTGACGCGAAACGCTTACAGTTTGGTAGATTTATTGCTATCACTGAATGTCTGCTTCATTAGAGTAGTGTTAAGTAGGGCGGCAGACAATACTTGTCGGGTTTTGGGGGAAGGAGAAAAGGTAAAAAACCCTTAACTTTTATCCTTGAGCAATTTCCCAACAATGAACGAGCCTAAAATCCTCTTCCTTCCTGCCCGATCGCAACTACTTAAATCTTACTAAGAATTACTTTGATTTCAGAACTTTTAGTAGTAAAGTAGATATAAAACAACCCATCTTCTATTGGTTTTTCTAAAACTTTAGCATAAATATCAACGCTTAATTCTTTTGAAGAATTTGGTGATAAAACTAATTTAATATTACTGAATAAAGAAGGGATGACATCTTTTTCTATATCCTTGGGACGTACCTCGGCTCCCTTAGTGGAAAGTTTAACTAAATTGCCTTGGAAAAGGGTTTTTTCAATGTGCTTTTCATCTAAAATTGTATATTCTATTGGTATTGCTTCAGCTAAGGGTAGCAATCTTTCTTCTTCTTGAGTTAGAAAGAGATTGTATTTTCCAATAATTCCCCTAACTTCGTAAATATTTATCGGTAGTTTAATTCCTTTTACTTGTACTTGCTTTTGTCCACAGATTTTAATAATTGACTCTACTTCTTTAAATGTCGATTCTGAAATAACAATCTGTCCTCCAATTGTATAGGATTCAATACGATAGGTGAGATTCACCTGGCCACCGACTACACCATATTTGGTTCGGATATAAGAACCAATATTTCCAACAACAACTTCACCGGTGTTGACAGCTATTCCCATTTCTAATGGTGGCAGATTCCACTGCTGCATCTTTTCATTTATATTCATCATTGCTAACTGCATAGCGATCGCACAAGCAATAGCCCTTGTAGTATCGTCTTCTTTAGCAGTAGGCGCACCAAACAACACTAAAATACCATCACCTGTAAATTCATCAATGGTTCCTTGATACTGGGTAATGATATCTGCCATTGATGCTAAATAAAAGTTGAGAATTTGAACAACCTTTTCCGGGGGTAATTGTTCCGAAATACTGGTAAATCCTCTTAAATCGGAGACGAGTATGGTGATTTTGCGCCGTTCGCCCCCAAGCTGTAAACCTTTTGGGCTTTCTAATAAGCTAGTGACTACTTCTTTGCTTAAGTAACGCCCAAATGTATAACGAATTTCTCCAGCAGTACGGGCGATGTAGACTGTAATCGCGATCGCAGATCCCAACAAAGCTAATAATGGTGGTACTACAGGTATCCACCAACTGGCGATAAAGGCTGTATATGTACTAGTCAATAGCACACCTGCTGCCAAAATGGGGCTAGTTATTTTCTGGAGGGATAAAAATTTTATCCCGCCTGCATATCGCCATTGCCAAGTTAGACTTGCACCCACAAAAGACCAGAGAAAAATCCATCCTATTTCTATTGGCTGCGACCAACTCTTAATTAGTGGGCGACCTACTGTAGCTGCACTGATAATTTGGCTAGCCATATTCGCGTGAATTTCTACCCCAGGCATAGGTTCTGGGGAAGTCAACAAACCACTACTATAGGGAGTGAAGAATAAATCCTCAAAACTCTCGCTGACGTTACCAATCAAAATAATGCGATCGCGTCCCCATTCTGGTGGTACCTTGTCTTCTAAAATATCTGTCATCGTGACTGTAGAAAAGCGCCTAGCTGGCCCCCTGTAATTTATAAAAATTTGGTAGCCACGGTCATCAGCTCGCACATAGCCGCCATCATTAGCGGCAAAGGGGATAAATCTTGTCTTTCCTAACTGCCAATTTTTTGTCTGTCCAGAAGTTTCTGGTGCAATGCCTTCGGCATCGAGATAAAGTAAAGCTAAATATAATCCAAAACTGTAAATAGTCTCTCCATTTTTATCTGTTAAGTAGAGCAAACTGCGTCTTACCTTTTTATCTGGATCTAAAACCAAATCATTTGCACCTACTTGCCCTTTATCTTTGAGTGCTGGTGGCGGGTCAATTGGCTCGCGTTGGTTATCTCCTACCACTCTTTGAATCCCGACTAAATTAGGGGTAGATGTAAATACTTTGGTTAATTCTTGATGTCCTGGTTCTACAGGTAAATCGCGGTAGATATCTAAACCAATAGCTCGTGGTTTCCTAGCTTTTAATTTTTGCAACAATTGAGCATACAAACCATCTGGAACGATTGGCTGACGAATTTTTTTCATGTCTGCAAGATTTACTCCCACAATGACAATTCGATCGTCGGGTGCTTCTTGGGGTCGCAGACGCATATATCCATCGAAAGCCTCTAACTCCCAAGGCTGCATTAAACCAGCAAAGCGTAATAAGATGACTACACCAGCCACACTAGGAGTAGTAATCAAAACACCGCGCCATTGCCACAGTAGCTTTTTCCACTTTCTCCAGATCATCTTTTTTATACCAAAATTAATTTTTCCGGGTAGCAAGGTAGCCGTTTTAACTTTGCTGTTCATCTAGCTGTACTGAGGTTAGCGATCGCTCGTGCAGCAGTCAAGGAAAGGTTCTTTGGCGATCGTTTCTAAACCGACTGATTGTAAAAGTTCTTCCCATTCAGTTGGCTTCTGGCGGCGCAATTGAGCAACGGTATTCAGTGCTTCCTGCCAAATTTGAGACTCTGCATAAATTTTTGCCTGTTCTAGAAGTCCTGCCCCAGCTAGCTGATTTTTCAGGGATGAACTTACTTCAGTACGCTGGAGTAATCCCTTGACAGATTCATCCTGAGAGCGGTCTTGAAAATCGCAAATCATCGTGAAGTACCATCGATAATACTTACCAATTTGGAGAGAAACATTTGCAGGTAATTCCAGTTTAATGATGCCGGGAGTACTAGGCAGTTTAAAAGTTGTCAGATAAACCTGATTTCCGGCTTCATCTGTCAAAGCCAATTCTCCAGATTGGGCACTATTTTCAGGAATGTACCAATATAGTGTGGGATTGGCTGCAATCGTTTTCCCAAAATTCTTTTTTGACGGCATCAAAGGCGTTATCGGTATTCCTCTCTCATCGATACAAGAAGAGCCACGCGTTCCTCCACCCAATGTTTGAGAGGGCGCTCCTCGGTCATCTACAGGTGGGAATTTGAGACTAACTTTCCACTCCAAGTCCGATGCCGATCGCCGTGATGGCAAGCTAGCAAAAGTGACAATGGTGGGAGAAAGTGCGCTAACAAGGATCGCTAAAAACAGAAAAGATTTTGGTAAATTCATGATCCGCGTAAGGACTTCTATTGAACGTAAATCTTTGAAGCAGTAAATCAGTCTTTTCAGAAGTATAGTTGAGTGCTGTTAGCGGATAGCTAAGGTTGAGCCAGTGCTGAGTCAACGAAGAGGACAAGGAGCAGGGGGCGGGGGGCAGGGGGAAGACAGAAAAAGATGATTCCAGTAAATTGGAGTGTTTATTTTCTGGAAGTCCCTTACCAGGGATTGCCGACGAGCGTGAAACCGCTCCAATAATAAGGATGAGCAAATTCTTTGTCTCCTATCTGTCTTAACTCCAGCGGTAAAGGAAAACTCTGACTCGCTGTTACCAACCGACCCTTCTCTAGTCGCACCTGACCCTTGAGCATTGCTACCTGTGCTTGCCGTAGAGCCTCTGCTTTGATGGGAGTTTCTTTCAATTTCTCGTAGAAACTTGTCATTAGTCCCATTGTGCTTTCATCGTTGACAGACCATAGACTGCCCATCGCTGATTTCACTCCTGCTAACACCGCCAAACCTGCAAATCCCAACTCCGCTTCTGGGTTCCCTAATGCTGTACGACAGGCACTCAAAACCAATAGTTCCACTGGTGGCTGACTTAATTTCAACTGCTGCAATTGGCTAATTAGTAATTTGCTATACCAAAACTCAATATAGGATTTATTGATATTACCAGGCTGAAAGTTGGCATGGGTAGAGAAATGGACAATACCAAACGTTTGTAAAGCGCGGGCTTGTTTGAGCTTTTCCACTGTGAAGTTTTCGTTAAGGAAAGACTTGCCAGGCCACAATTGACTGACGATTAAAGACAACTCTACTGAAGCTGCTGGTAAGGGCTTTTGATCGGGGAAGCGATCGGCTCCCATCGCTAAGACTTGCTGATTTCTCACATTTGCATAGCGAGTGTCAGTAAGTGATAGGCTGGGCATAAGACCAACGCTGTATCTTTCCACAATAAACCCCTGTCCGTCATGCAGGGCGGCGATGGGCAGGGAGCGTAAACCCGTGTCCATCAAAAAGCTAAGATTCGTGATTTTTTGAGCTTGTAAATCCTTTTCCAAAGGCCCAAGCAGCCACTTATAGAGCTTTTGAGCCAAAGCTAGATATGGGGGAGAGCGTTGAATGTTAGTGATAGCTGCTTGGAATTCTTGAGCGTTTTTGAGGACTTGCTCTCGCGTCGCTCCTTGAATCTGCCGTCTGATTGGTGTTCCAGAGGAAGTGACCATAACTAGTTCGAGCTGGTAGTTACCTTGAGCTTGTTGCGTAGTGGGTTGTACTTGCTGTCGGCGCTGCTCCAAACTTTGAGAATTGAACTCCCAAATAGGTTGCGGTTGCTTAATAGCCTCCTCTGGTTGAGATTTGGAGTCTTCCTCGGTTTTGGGTTGAAATAAGACATAAATCAGGGCAGATTTAATGCCAGTGGCTTGTTCAATTCGGCGCAATATAGCTTGGGCTTCTTTTAAGGTTTTGATGCGGACATTGCTGATGCCCAAATGGTTCTCAAAAGTCTTGGTGAAGGCTTCTTCCAGTTGTGGTAGGTTGGTGTCCGTTGCTGGTGTGGAGGCAAAGGTTACTTGTAGTGGCTGGGTAACAGGGAAGGGATTGCTGAGATCGACGGGATTAAAGTTAACAAGTGGAGTCTCAGTTGCAGGTGGTGGGGGGATAATAGAGATTTTCCCGCCAACGATCGCACCAGCTGTACCATTTACCGAGGCATTGCCAATCTGAAACGGATTTAAGCTGCCTCCCCCATGCCGGATCGTGATGTCTCCCCCACCATTACCCCCAAGGCTGGAAATGCTAGCCAGACCGTTGTTGCTGTCGGTGAAGGTGTCTGTGACGCGGAAAAATTGTCTAGCAGTGATATCTATGTCACCACCTCTACCGTTTTTCCCACCTTGGGCGTTAATCTGGGTAGCTTGAATGTCGCGGCTGGAGTCAAGGGTGACATTGCCACCGTTGCCGAAACTACTGCTGGAATCAATTGCGCCAGTGGTAATATTGGTGGCAGCTTTGGCGATGATGGCACCACCGTTAACTCCTGAACTGTTCAGGTTGCCCGTAGAAATGGCATCGCCGCTTTCGAGAGTGATCGCTCCCCCATTCCCAGTTGTAGAACTAGTGTTGAGAGTTCCCGCACTGGTATTGATATTGCCACTGGTACTGGTTATTCTAATCTCTCGACCTTGATTTACCACATCGCCAGTAGTAATATTTTGGTTGGCTTGCAGGTTAAGGATGGCATTGTCGGCTCCTGTGAGTTGAAATCCACTAGTGTTGATGGAACCTGAGCCAAAGGGCGATCGCAAAGTAACCGGATCGTTGAAAGTCACATCACCTGCCAAGGTAATGCTACCGCTGCTGTTATCTCGCCCGATCGATATTTGAGAAAAGCCATTTTGCCAGGTGTTTAATTTACTGGCATTTAGATTTAAACGGGCATCGTTAATGTTGCCACCCAAGGTAATGCCTAAGCTAGGAGTACGAGGCTGCAACTGAAGGATACCAGTACCTTTGATTTGGGTGGAGCCAAGGAAGTTCATTTCATCAGCAGTGAGGGCGATCGTACCACTGCCTGTTCCAGTGGGGTTAATCGAACTGTTCTTAATGCTAATTCCTTCTGTGCTGTTTCTACTAGCGCCATCTAAGCTTATATTTCCTGTTGCCGTCGATTCCACCTCTGCGCCGTCTTCCAGTAAAATGCCGAAGTTACGATTTCCCTCTCCATTACCGCCAGTACCCATGAGGTTGATATTTCCATTGGCTGAACTGACTTTGGAATTGCGACCGATATATATCCCCTCACTAATATCAGTCCCGACTCCGGCAATCCCCTCAAGATTAATTGTCCCCGTCTTAGTCGCGGTGATGATGCTACTGTTTACTTCAATGCCGTCGTTGTCGCTACCTCCTCTGGCGTTACTAGTACCTTGGAGTGTAATCTTTCCAGTACCCGTGGAACTCACCAGGCTATTGTTAAGCTGAATCCCGTTGTTATTGTTTCCATTCCCGTAGCCTATGCCTGTTAAGCTGATATCTCCATTTTCAGCCATGATGCTGCTATTATTCAGCCAAACGCCTTTCTGTTCGCTCGCATCAGCGTTGTTTCCCTGACCTTTAATCGAAATATTGCCAGTACCAGAGTTGATAGTAGCTCCATTAAGGCTGACTCCAATGGGATTTGCTGCTGTTCCTTGTGTCGGTTCGTTTAAGGGGTTACTACTACCGCCCAGAATTATATTGCCTCCATTAGAATCGATCGCAGCACCGCTTTTGAAGGCGATCGCTCCTCCATTGATCCCGTCTCGATTTGCATTGAGGGTGACATCCAACTTCCCCACACCACTGGCTGTTAGCTTGGCATTTGAGTTGATAAAAATACTGTTATTAGCTTCTAGCGTTAGATTTGCATTGGCAGTACTCGTTGTGCCGATGTTGGCATTGATGTTGATATTGCGATCGGCAGCTAATTTCAAGTCAGAACCGCTACTCCATGAGATCGGATTGCTGACTGTAATATCTCCTTTACCAGCCAAACCCGATGTTGTCGAAACGGTAACATTACTCAAAGCTAGTTGATTTTCTAGCGTAGTCGAGTTGAGATTAGAAGAGGTTGTGGTGGTGTCAGCAAATATACCTTTACCGAAGGTCATACTGTTGGTATCCATCGCGCTGCTGATGGTGATATCAGTCGGATCTAGCAGGAGCGTGCCGACTTCCCCCGCAGGCGAGAGCAAATCAACTAAGCCTTGAAATAAGAGCAATCCCTTGCTAGATACTTCTACTAACCCGCCATTCCCAGCATTAAGCCCGCCGATGGCGTCGATTTTACCAAAGAACTGAGTGTTATTATCTGACCAAACGATCGCCCGACCGCCATCACCGTTTCGCAGGGCGTTAGCATTAATTACCGAATCACTACTAACAAACGTCTGTGAGGCATTGGGCAAAATACCTTGACCTTTGTAGTCTCCCCCAATCCGAACGATGCCGCCACCAGCTGTGCCAGAGGCATTAATGTTAGCACCAATCAATCCGACGCGATCGCCCAAGACGTTTACTGTACCACCTGTCTGCATAACTTTTGTATTGGAAACATCTAGGGTTCCAGAAGCGATCGTAGTTCCTGCGGCAGTTGGGATAGTTGTACCAGATCGTGTTAACTGCACTGTGCCAGCATCTAAATTAGGTCTTACACCCAGATTGAGTCCCTTAGCCCCTTGGGTTAACAGCGTTGGCAAATCCAGAGGGTTAATTGCTAGGTGTTGGTCTGTTGTATTTCTTGGTAGTTCTAGCTCTAAACTCAGCAGGTTTCCCGCTTGAGAGATCCGAATCAGGTTTGTCCCCGGTACTGCTGCAAGAGTGATATTGCCGCCAGGTGCGCTCAATGTAGCCGTATTGATAATACTCCCACCGATTAAAGCCAGATTGTGTTTTTCTAAAACTGCCAAACTACCAGCATTGATAATAGTCCCAGGATTGGCGAAATCAAAGGCAAACCCAGAGGGATTGCCATTTAAATTTGAGTAATCATTTTTACCGACTGCATTAAACCAAAAGCGATTGTCAAAACCAATTGCTGTAGCAGTCGTTACTGTAAAGTCAGCCGGAAGGTTAATTTGGGCATTCGGCCCAAAAATGACTCCTGCTGGATTCATGATGAATAAGTTGGAATTTCCTCCAGTTACCTGAATCAATCCATTGATGGTTGAAGGATCTCCACCGACAACTCGTGTGAGAATATTGTGAATATCGGGATTCGAGAGAAAATTGGCAATCTGCTCTTGATTGAGTCCAAATTTCTCTAAGCTGTGAAATAGATTCGCCCGATCGCCAGAAAGTTTACCCCCTTGGATATCGATGCGATTACCTTCTTGAGTTACAACTGTCCCTGTCCCATCATTAGCTGGAACAATCGATTGTCCAAGTACGGGTTTGGCAGCAATGCTCCCTAACCAGAAGCATAGGGTAAGCACGATCGGCAATGCAGCATTCTGACTTCTAAACACCAGTGGCTTTTGCTGACAAAAACGCTGTAAGTAGCTTGCTTGCCCCAAAGGGTACAAGTGCGCAATTACCGACGCTCGATGACTCGCTAACGCTGCGCTAACGCTAACGCCAACGTACTGCCTTACCAACGGACTATTTCCTTTTGACTTTTGATTTTTTCTGTTCACTGCCAATTCCCCAAGCTTAAAGTTGATAATTCACTTGGAAATAAAAGCCATCATCTATGAGCGTTATTGCTATGTGCGATCGCCATAATTCTAGTGGTGCGCTACACAAACTTTTCCTCGTAGCCAGCAGAGGGGAAAGAACACTTGCGAACTATCTTCTTTTTGTCCAAAGTCCAAACAGTAGATATCTTTAAAATAGTATCATTCTAATATAAGAACATTAGAGAATATTTTTACACAAATATATGAGCAACATACTGAATTATCTTGAAGGCAATCCTAAAAAACAAAGTTTTTGATTAGTTTGGAATATGAACAATTACAACAATTAATTTTAAATACCCAATGATTGTATCATGAAAAACAAGCTTTATTAGAATTGAAAAAAGTGAAAATTATTGTTATACGAGGAGGTCGTAAACCAAAACTATCTATTAAAGAACAAATTATTTTAAAAGGCTCGACCTTAACTTCTCACGAATACATACTGCGTTGTCTTGTAGTCTAAAAATTTACTTTATAAATTGTCTCTTAATTAACGTAACCAATAATTAGTGATGAGCAGATGGGGTCATTAGCTTCATCTATTGTTACATTTCATACCCTAAAACCAAGTATGTCCTTTTGGAATTTAGCACGCGATGTGAAACAACAAATCGCTACGAATATCCAGCACAACGAGCTATTTAGTATGATGCTAGCGTCTGGACTAGCAGTGGCAACAAAGAGAATGCTCTGAAATCAAGTACTGGCAAGTGTTGGAGTCACTAAGCTTTGTTTAGTTAACATTTACGATCGCTACGGGGTATTTCAACTCGAAGAAATTAATGCTGTAGCTTCAGCATCGGTGTTTCCAGGTGTTTTTGTGGTTGAGGCATTAAGGTTTCAGAAAAATATGTTTTTTAATTTTATATTTTCTGAGCCTTCACTCAGTCAGGAAACGATCGCGGCACTTGCAGACGATGCTATTGTCTACCTAGTTGATGCTTGTGCAGATTAGAGTTTCTACCAGCGTAAATTTGTTTTTTTGCTAGTAACTAGTTGAGTTTCTGTAAGGATTCAGAATCATATTCATCAACTACAAGCAAGCTTTGATCAATTCCAGTTTTTTTGAGTGTTTCCAAGACCATTTCTTGCGGAGCAACTATGTAAATATTTGCATTAGCATCTATTGTTTGTTTAGCAAAAATAAGTACTCGTAGACCCGCACTGGCCATATATTCTAAGTCTTGCATCAACAACACGAGGTGTTTTGGATGCTCAACTGCTGCTTTCTCTACCTCTGTCTTGAAAATGGGTGCAGTCATTGCATCTAATTCTCCAGACAAAGTGATTTTAGCAACATCATTGACGATTTCTAGTGTAACGCTCAAAGCCATAACTTTTTCCTCTATCTCTATGCTTATTTATTTGAACCTATTCGTAAGATTTTAATGTCGGAGATAATTTATCAACAAGTAATTATAGTTAAAATATTGCTGAAAATTGGCGTTGGAAACATAATTTTTGAACAGGTGATGCCTACTTTGGGCAATGCCTACGCGTCAGGGACTTTCAACTCAAAAAAGATCCCATCGCTTTGTAGGCAGAGGAGCAGGGAGATATTAACAGTCTATACTTTGACGACGCTTTCAGGAGCTTGTTGCCGGATAGGCACTTGAATTATGAAATTAGTGCCTTGCCCAAGGCTAGAAAAACATAGCAATTTCCCACCATGCTTTTCCGTAATGATTTGGTAGCTGATTGCCATACCCATACCTGTTCCTTTGCCTACAGGTTTGGTAGTAAAAAATGGATCGAAGATCCGCTTTTGAACCGATTCTGGCATTCCTTGTGCATTATCAGCGATCGCAATTTCTATTGATTGTGAATCAACTACTGAAGTGCGGATAGTCATTTGACTGGGATTTTCTTGTATCTGTTGAGAGGTACGCTTGATGTCTGCTTCATCAAGGGCATCGATTGCATTTACCAAAATATTCATCAATACTTGGTTGAGTTGACCAGGATAGCATTCCACTTGTGGCAAGTTGCCATAATCTTTAATAACTTCAATTGCTGGACGGTCTGGTTTATCTTTAAGGCGATGTTGCAGAATCAAGAGCGTACTTTCGATACCTTCATGAATATCAACTGTCTTAAATTCCGCTTCATCCATACGCGAAAAATTCCGCAGCGATAGCACAATATTACAAATTCTTTCAGTCCCCATTTTCATCGAAGACAGCATCTTTTGTAAATCTTCGACAAGAAATTCTAGATCGATTTTCTCTGCTAATGCTTGAATTTCTGGGTCATGACTAGAATGGCGTTCTTGGTAGAGATAAATTATCTGTAACAAGTTTTCAGTATATTCATCCAAGTAAGTAAGATTGCCGTGAATAAAGTTGACTGGGTTATTGATTTCATGAGCAATACCTGCTACCAGTTGACCCAGACTAGACATTTTTTCACTTTGAACTACTTGTGCTTGGGTACGTTGCAATTCACTCAAGGCTGTTTTCAGTTCAACAGTCCGTTGTTCGACTCGCGCTTCTAGTTCTGCATTACTATTTTCTAAAGCCACAAAGGATTCGCGCAATTGTCCTGCCATGTGATTAAAAGAGTGAGCAAGAGTGTTGAGTTCATTGATATTCCCTTCTTCGAGTGTCTGTTGTAAATCACCAAATGCTATTGCCTGGGTAGTCTGATTCAAGCGCAAGATAGGATGGGCAATCCAACGCGAGGTAAATATGCCAATCGTTGTTGCGACTATCAGCGCCCCAAAACACAGCAGGATACTAATTTGGGTGTTTGCATGGATTTGCGCCATGTAAGTTTTTTCCGGAATACCAACTACCACTAACCAGTCCAAACCATGTTGGTCTCGCCAAGGTACAATATGCACATAGAAATTTTCCCCTTGAACATTAACTTTCAGTTTTTGGGTATTGGTAATCGACTGGAAATTTGGAATGCGCTGCTGAAGCTGCTTGGCAATGTTTTGTACCGCCGGATTGGGGCTGTCGATCGCTTTCAGGCGTTTAATTTGGTTATTGACTACAGTAAAAGGCTTTTCTTGAGCAGAATTGGCAACCAACATACCATCACGCTCCATAATAAAAACTTGTCCAAAGTGGCTGACATTTAATTTTTGTAAAAATTCACTGAGTTTCAACAGGTGAATTTCAGCCCCGACAACACCAATCAGTTTTTTGCTGGCATCATAAATCGGACGACCTGCCGATGCCACAATATAGGGGGGATAAGCAGGATCGTAATAAGTATAAATGCGAACCCAGATAGGTTTTCCGGCTTTTACAGGTTCAGTATAGGCAAGTTCATTGACGGTATCCCAAGTACTGGTTGTCATCACTTTGGTTGGGTTGCCATGATTATCTGTTAAGTAAGTTTTCGTATTTTTCGGCAGACTTGGAGTTTTGATTGCGTTATCATCGATTGTCACTGTTTTGCCATCGTAACGACCGGCTCCAGTTCCTTCTCCAGTTGCTAGGTTCAAGCTGATAAAGGTTAAGTCATAGGCTTGCATTTCGTGCCAGAAATACTTACCAACCTTGAGGCGATCGCGCACATCCAGCAATCCCATGCTAATTGCATCTGCATTTAACTGGATAACTTTATGGGGAATCGACAGGTAAGCATCCAAATGTTGATTTACTTCACCACTAGTTCGTTCCATCAACTGATCCGCCAGATCGTTCACCGCTTTCTCGCCATTTTTAAATGACACATACCCAACCAGTCCCACGATGGCAAAAACTTGCAATACGAAAGGAACGATCAGAACAAGGTGTAATGAAAATGCACGGACTTTGCTAGATGAATGTATCTTCATGAGTGGTAAATCTTGGTTCGCTCAGGTCTTGGCTTAACCTAGATTACCCATCACAAACTTCATACTATCAAATACCAGAAAAATCACTTAGTTGTATTTATACTTTATTCAGATAATTTGTGCTTCATCTTCCTGAACTTTATCCTCAATCAAGCTCGTTCTTTGCTTCTGAAAACAAGATAAATACCTGTGTGTTCCGCTACTTGGGATATTTAATCTGATTTACTAAGTATTAATATTTAGTAAGTAAGTTTACTTAAATATTAATACTTAGTAAATGTTTCGTTATTGAAAGATTACTTTAATAATCTTAATGAAATATAAATGTTTATAATGATTTAATATCTAAAGTAATAAAATTCAAGCTTCTTGGATTCCAAAAACCAAATTTGGCATTCTTGATTGCCAAAAACTTCATAAATTAACTATTTGCAAGTTCAGTCCTGATATCGGTATTCAGCAATCTTTGGTAATCAACCAAGCTAACTGAGTATCAATTTTCCCTTTGCTGTAATTAGAAATACTTGGTAATCAGCCCAGTGAAATGCGTATTAATTTTACGTATCAATTTTGCTTGGTTTTGATATTGCCGCTAGTATCACCTTTTTGATATTCACAGCAATTTTTGAGACAAATCGACCGAAACTACTTCAACTCTTGAAATGACTAAAATTGTGAACACATTCGATCGCCTAACTCAGCAGTTGAATCAACTGCTCGCTCAGGATTACCTGGCATTTAGTATTACAAACAATCCTGTTGCACAAATGCTCAGTCAAGCAAGCTTTGCTCAGATTGCTTATATCATGCAGCAATATTCGATTTTTCCAAAGGAGTTAGTGGGTTTCACAGAATTAGCAAGACAGAAAGCGCTGGTAGCAGAATGGGACATTGTAGCCCAAGAACTCAAAGAAAACATTGCCGAAGAGATGGGCAAAAGTACACAAGGAATTTCTCATTACACGCTTTTAGCTGAAGGGTTAGAACAAGGACTGAATGTTCCTGTGAAGAACGTAACGCCATCGATCGCTACATCCAAATTGTTAAGAACTGTGCAATCGATATTTGAGCAACAAATACCCTATGTATTGGGGGCAACCTATGCGATCGAGGCAACCTCAATTCCAGAATTAACTCTGATCGTGCAACTTGTAAATTGGTTGCTGGAAGGAGCAATGCCCAAAGATTTGGAATATTTCTTTAGCAAACATTTAGATGAGTGGGAAATTGAACATGAAGCGGGCTTGAGAACATCTCTGGCAGCGTACATACAACCCGAACAATTTGGAGAGTTTGCAGCAGGATTTCGGGCAACGATCGATGCGATGGAAGCTTGGTGGCAGGAATTAGCACAAGAGGCAATCTCATCTGGGGTTGTTCTGAGTACAGCGATCGCTCAATAGCACTGATTAAATAGAATTTAACAATATGATCTCGATCCATCCTTCATTTCTCGATCGCACTTCTAGTACCAATCAACCAAAATTTGGACTACCCGGTGATTACTACTTTAGCGAGCGAATTTTTGCTTACGAGCAGCAAACTATCTGGCGTAACACCTGGCAATTTGTAGGACGTGAATCCGATCTACCTAATCCTGGGGATTATTTAACTTGCCAAGTTGGCGATCAACCCATGTTCGTGATTCGCGATAATAATGGTGAATTGCAAGCAATGCACAATGTTTGTCCGCATCGCGGAGCGCAGATGTTGCAAGGGCAGGGTCATTGTCAACGGGTGCGTTGTCCGTATCATGGTTGGAACTTCAATTATGAAGGCAATCTTAAAGGTTTACCTCGCGCTGAGTGTTTTCCCAATTTAGATAAGTCGGCTGTCTATCTAGCTAAGGGACGAGTAGAGACATGGGGCGGCTTTATCTTTATTTGCTCAGAAGCAGAAGGCGAATCATTAATCAGTTATTTAGCCGGATTCTCAGACTATTTAGAGCAATATCAGCACTCCTGGCAAGAACTTCAGCAGGTCGATCGTTGGTTTTATGAAGAGCCAGCCAATTGGAAATTTCCCATTGAAAATTATCTAGAGTGTTATCACTTGTCAGTTGTTCATGCCCAAAGTTTAAAGTGTTTCGACCCGAAGAATATTATTTATACTCCAACTGGGCGACACTATCAGATATTTGTTCCTTTTACAGATGATGAATTTGTCAAAGATCACCCTGCTTTTGCTGGAGAACCAAGGGGACAATCGTATCAGGGCTTCATCTTTCCTAATATGATGGTGAATACTGCAAGAGACAAAGTTTCAGTTTTTCGGCTGACTCCTTTATCTCCCACAAGAACTAAGTTTGAGGTTTTTATTTATCAAACAAAAGCACAGATGGAAGCATTTCCTTATAAGCAAGATGAATTTCGACCGGAATTTGAGCGGGTGTTAAATGAAGACTTTGGGGTGGTGCGATCGCTACAAGCAAGCGTTCATTCCAAAGCTTATGGTGTACTTCAGTTTGCAGATATTGAATATGGAATTTCTCACTTCCATCAAGTTTTGTCGAAGTACTAATTTGTCATCAATTGCAACCAGAAATTGTTTATTTTTTATCCCAACGCCTACAGCGGGCGGTTACGCCATCACTCTGAAGGCGGGCAAAACAGTGCCTTCCAGTTAAAAAATAATTGTAGGGGTGCAAGGTCTTGTGCCCCTACAAATCTAGAAATAATTTAGGATAATTTATTTTTTGCAAATCCCTAAGAGACTATTATGTTCCCGGACGAGAGCGAATACGATCGGGTATATGATGGCGATCGCCTAATATTTCTAATAAAGGGCCATTAACGTCAAATTTAACCATACTTACCGAGGCGACCAAAATATTCACCCGATAGCGATAGCGTCCCAAATCAATTCCCAGTAAACTGCAAAGCATAATCCGAATCGTGGCTTTATGAGAAACTACTAAAACATTACCTTGGGGATGTTTTTCTTGAATTTCAGCAATTACAGGCATAGAACGGTTAGCAATATCTACCGCAGTTTCTCCACCTAGTGGTGCATTCCAAGCTGGTTCTGTCACCCATTTTAGATAATTCTCTGCGTAATTCTCTTGAGCAAACGATTTACTCTTAGTTTCCCATTCGCCGTAACTACCTTCTCTAAGTCCGTCACGCAACTGCATATCTATACCGATAGCATCACAAAATGGCTTGGCAGTTGCAATTGTGCGTTTCATTGGGCTAACATAAACCCCTTCCCACTTCAATTGTTGATAAACATCGGCAAAAGCAGATGCCATCTCCATCCCCTCTGTTGTCAACTCCGCATCAGTTTCACCGCAGAAATTACCACTTTGACTAAAGGTAGTTTCTCCATGTCGCAGTAAATATAAATTGAGTGTCATAACTTGTATCGCGATTGGGATAAAGGAGTTTGTGCAAAGATAAACTACCATCATCTCGCAATCGAGTCTGTGACACTAGGACAAAGTAATCAACCAAAAAAGTCAATCAACCACAATCCCCATCCCTTATCGTAAAATCTGGTCAATCATCCTATTGGCTTGCGAATCGTAACTACCCCCAAATAAATTGAAGTGATTCAAAATGTGATACAGGTTATAAAGCGTTTTTCTTTGCTCATAGCCTGCATCTAACGGAAACACCTCGTTGTAACCCTTATAAAACGCTGCGGGGAAACCACCAAATAATTCGGTCATGGCGATATCAACTTCTCTATCCGCAAAATAAGTTGCTGGATCGAATATCACTGGTTCCTCCGATGCAGTACACCCAGCATTTCCGCCCCATAAATCGCCATGTACTAAAGAAGGTTGCACTTGACGATCCGCCAATAGTTCCGGGATAGCTGCTAGTAACTTGTCTTGTTGGGGAAAATTACCTCTCCGTCGTCTTGCCAACTGAAATTGATAACCCAAGCGATGTTTAATATAAAATTCTGTCCAGTCTGCTGTCCAAGTATTAATTTGGGGTGTGGAACCAATGGTATTGTTAATTTTCCAACCAAAAACTTGACTACTGCTAACTTTATGCATCGCCGCTAACTTGCGCCCCATTTCTTGCCATGAATTGCTGTTACCGCTACCAAGTTCCAACCATTCCAGAACGATGTAGCTAGAATTATCAGCAGTACCCCAGCAAATTGGTTTGGGAACGCGAATACTAGCTGTTGCTAGCATTTGCTCTAAACCCAAAGCCTCAGCTTCAAACATTGCAACTTGGGATGCAAGATTTTGTTTGACGAAGTAGGTTATCTCACCATTAGAGACAGCATAACCTTGGTTGATGCACCCGCCACCAACCGATCGCCTTTGCTGACTTTGAAATTTTTTGCCAGTCACCTGGCTAATATGGGTGTCGATTTGAGTCCACATGATTAAATTGGGGAGTGGGGAATGGGGAGCAGAGGAGCAGAGGAGCAGGGAAGTAGAGGAGCAGGGGAAGCAGAAGAGATAATAATTCCTGACAAATGACAAATGACAAATGACAAATGACCAATGACCAATGACAAATTTACGGCTTGACAAAAACTACACCATAAGCATCTGGAGATAGATAATCTTTGGCTGCTTGCATCAAGTCTGTTGCATCTTGGCTCTGAACGATCGCTGGGTAGTTAAAGGCGGGTTCCAAATCTCCCACCAAAGATTGATAATAACCATACAACCCAGAGCGATCGCTTGGTGTTTCGTTGCCAAATATAAATTTGTTAGCTACTCGTTGCCGTATACGGGCAATTTCTGATTCTGTTATCAACTCTGTCTGTAGTTTGCTAATGTGTTGAGCGATCGCATCTTCTACAACTGGTAAATTTTCTACTGCGCATTTAGCGGAAATATAAAATACTCCTTGTAGCTCGTTGCTCATGTTGCTCACGGAAATTGAAGAAACTAATCCCCGTTCCTCCCGTAAATCCCTCACCAGTCTTGATGTCCGTCCGTGTCCCAAAATTCCTGCTAAAACATCCAATCCATAGGTACGATCTAACTGAGTCATTCCGGGAACCCGCCAAACCATTACTAGTCTTGCTTGTTGCAGACTTTCATCGAGAAATTCTCGACGAACAATTTCTGTAAATGGTGATTCAGGATTCAGTGACGAGTGGGCACAGACGCGATTAATCGCGTCTGTAGTGGGCAATGGAGAGTTGCGAGTAACTTTTGTAAATCCTTCCGCAACTGTTGCAATTAATTCTTCCACGGGCAAATTGCCCACAGCCACAGCCGTAATTGACTGGGGTTGATACCAATTAGTATGAAAATCTCGCATCTGCTGGGGTTTAAGTCCGGCAATCACCGATTCTGGCCCCAATACCGCACGGCGATAGGGTAGATAATCAAAAGCTGTCTCCATCGCCCGCCGATATGTACGCCGCTGGGGATTATCCTCTGAACGCCTAATTTCTTCTAAAACTACCAATCGCTCGCGTTCAAAAGCATCATCAGGAATACTCGCATTCGATACTACATCTATTTGTAGTGGCGCCAGCTCAGCAAAATCTTTGGGGGCAGTAGTTATATAGTAATGAGTATAGTCTTGGCTAGTAGCGGCATTAGTAACAGCACCCCGTTCTTCAATTCGACGTTCAAACTCGCCGCTTGCCAGTCGTTCTGTTCCTTTAAAAATCATGTGTTCTAAAAAGTGAGCCATGCCGTTAATCGCATCAGGTTCGACAGCAGAGCCAACTTTTATCCATAAGTTGAGGTTTACGGCTTCAACTGGCATTTGCTCGGCAATGATTGTCAAACCATTGGGCAATAGATGCAGCGTTGGAGCATTGAGACGGGGAAGTTTCCGCAGGGTTGAGGTCATTGCTACTTGTGTGTGAGGAGCGATATTACTCTCTTATCTTATCTGCGACTATAAAATAAACACTGCGATCGCTTCTCTACAAAAAAAGAAGCGATCGCATTAGCAAGATACACAAAGAAGACTTGACAGCTTGTGTACTTCATCAACTTGAAATTAGCTGTATATACCCGAAACATCTATCCAAAGTTTTTAAACGCTGGATAAATGCCAACTACACACGCACTCGAAAGCAATGTTTGATTAACATACATAGAAATCAATACCCTCTTAGAGTTGATAAGGGCTTTACTTATAAAAGTTAGCAGAAGTAAGTTTCTTAATTTCTGCTTAACTATCTATATTGATGCAATACCCAGTCTCCTATCTGTCATATCTGTCATATCTATCGTTTCGATCGTATCTGTCATATCTGTCGTTTCGATCGTATCTGTCATATCTGTCGTTTCGATCGTATCTGTCATATCTGTCGTTTCTGCGATCGCCAACTGAAAACTCAGCTCGGCAACCATTTTTCACCCAAATACGATTTCTCCGATAGCCCCAATTTCCTCTACAACTGGTGTTAGACAATTGCCTAACAAGCCTCACTCTGCCTCTTGCATTTACCGAACAAGTATTCCTTCGATTATTTTGGCTTGCACAAGTTATTATCTCGTCAGCTGAAGCTGGGGTAGCAATACTCAAAAGTGTACCTATACTAAGACTGGCCGCGACAAAGGTCGCAGCAATTGTGGGAAGGCGCATAATCATAATAAAATGCTAGATTTCTTCCAAATCTCAGAAACAAAAACTATAGTAATTCTAGCAAATTGCATTCAGAGCCAATGAATAAATCAGATTAAATGCAAAAAAAATTTGCACTTTTAACTTCATCAAAGACAACAGCTTCTATCAAGCACCTAAGCATTGCAAGGGGTGGAACTATTCTTGTGCTACAATATCTATTTCAATCGTTATTCAAAAATTGATACTATTAATTTTTATAAAGCTTTAAGAGGTAAAAAACTATCTAGTTCAATTGGAGATATTACATTTACAACCCATTATGTTGGGGAATTAATTTTAACTTCAGGAAGATTAGTAGCTTGCGCTCCACTTGCTTTTTCTAATAGTGAAGCTTTTCAAAAGTCTTTACCAATTGCTAAATATTCTGTTTTCTTAATTGTTGCTCTGTTAACTCTGTCACTGAGTTTTGAATATTAAAATAACGTGAGTTCGACGAGTGCTATTTTGACCTCTCCCCCAGCCCCTCTCCTACCAAGAGCTACGGTGTACACACATCTCTAAAAATCCTACCCACCCAATATTTCTGTTCAAGTGAAAGTCCCACACTGAGCAAATATCCCGCCCGGAACTAAAGTTCCGGGCTGATAAGCGAAAGGCTTCTAAAAGAAGACTAAACAAGAAATTTAGTTTAGTCTTCTTTTAGAAGCCTTTCGTTATGAGACTTGGAATTTATTCCGAGGCGGGATAGATACACTGCACCAACACTTGTGTGTACACCGTAGCCTACCAAGAGAGGGGAGCAAAAAGCTTCTAATCTTGTTACTCCTCGCTCTCCTAAAAGGCGAGAAAGGCTGGGAGGGAGAGGTCTGTCGAACTCACGTTACAATAATCAAATTGCAGTTGGATTATACAAGTAGTACTCCAACTCAAAGAGCGCAAAGGATTTGTTTTGCTTCCAAAACACTGGGTAATAGAGCGCACCTTGGGTTGGCTTGTTTGGTATTAGCAATGAAACAAACGATATTGCTGTTTATGCCGCCTAATTGGATAAAGTCGAGTTAAGACTTTGGTTTATAAGTCGAAGCAACGTGTAATTCTTTCAACTGTTTAGCATCTACACTTGAAGGCGCATCTGTTAACAAACAACGTGCTTGTTGTGTCTTCGGAAATGCAATGACATCCCGAATTGATTCTTCGCCAGCTAGCAACATTACTAAACGATCTAAACCGTAGGCGATGCCACCATGCGGCGGTGTACCATATTCAAATGCTTCTAAGAGAAAGCCAAATTTACTTTGTGCTTCTTCAGGAGATAACCCGATCGCTTCAAACACTTGCTGTTGAATTTCTCGCTGATAAATCCGCAGACTTCCGCCACCAATTTCTACACCGTTGAGTATCAAGTCGTAAGCTTGGGCGCGTGCAGTTTTTAAGTCGCTCAAATCATCAGGATGTGGTGCTGTAAACGGATGATGTAGTGCTTCTAGGCGCTTTTCGTCAGCATTCCACTCGAACATCGGGAAATCTGTAATCCACAGTAAGTTGATTTTTTCGGGATCGATTAAGTTAAATTCTCTAGCGATCGCTTGTCGTAATCTATCTAAAGTTTTATTAACTGTAACAGCTTCCCCTGCCCCAAACAATAGCAAATGTCCAGCTTTAGCACCTGTACGGCGCAAAATTTCTTGTTTTTGTTCTTCGCTTAAGTTGTCTTTAATCGCGCCAATAGTATCAATTTCGCCATCATCCCTGACGCGGATAAAAGCTAAACCTTTAGCACCGGCTTCGCTAGCTTCTTTAAATAAATCGCCACCTGGTTTAATACGGACATTAGAAATTACATCGTTCCCGTTGGGAATGGGCAGAATTTTGACGATACCACCATTGGTAACAGTATCCCGAAAGACTTTGAAACCAGAGTCTTTGACGATATCTGAGACATCAACTAATTCCAAACCATAGCGTGTATCTGGTTTATCACTACCGTAGCGTTCCATCCCCTCAACATAAGTGAGACGGGGGAAAGGGCGCTGTAACTCAATGCCTTTAACTGTTTTGTAGATATGGCAAATTAAATTCTCATTTAGTTCGATAATTTCTTCTTGGGACATGAAGCTCATTTCCATGTCCAACTGCGTGAATTCTGGTTGTCTGTCGGCGCGTAAGTCTTCGTCACGAAAGCAACGGGCAATTTGATAATATCTATCTAAGCCGGATACCATCAGTAATTGTTTAAATAACTGGGGTGATTGCGGCAAAGCATACCACTCACCAGGATTGACGCGACTGGGTAGAACATAATCCCGCGCTCCTTCTGGGGTAGAACGGGTAAGGATTGGGGTTTCGACTTCGATAAAACCTTCCAAATCTTCTAAATAACGACGCATGGCTTTGACAATCTGATGACGCAGTTGCAAATTTTGCGCCATACGTTCGCGTCGCAAATCCAAATAACGATATTTCAGCCGTAAGTCTTCTCGTACTGTTTCGGTGTCAGCTACAGAAACTTGGAAAGGTAACTGTTTGCGAACAGCATTGAGTAGTTCAATTTTATCAGCGTAAATTTCTACCTCGCCTGTGGGGATGCGGGTATTCAACGATTCTTCGGGACGTTGTGTTACTCTACCAGTAATTTCGACAACATATTCATTTCGCAGGGCGTTCGCATATTCGTAAGAATCTGGGGTGCGTTGCGGATCGCTGACGATTTGGACAGTTCCAGAGCGATCGCGTAAATCTAAAAATATTACACCACCATGATCGCGGCGACGGTCTATCCATCCGTAAAAGGTAACAGTTTCTCCAATATGTTCTTTTCGGAGTTCGCCGCAATAGTGAGTTCGCATAAGTCTTAGTTATTGTTTCCGGGCTAGATTGGCAAGAAAATGTCAAAGCCTTCCCATTATCTAGCATCAATAGTAATTGTAGTAGTTCTGGTGAAAGAAAAAATCAAATAATCTCACACTATCAGGACTTATGCATTCACAGACTGATAATAATGCGTATTTGAGATTGGTGTAGTCTACTCACAGGATTTGGAGAATAAGTTGCGCTCATTTTTCCATTCATGGATGATAAGCAGTATTAGCAAATAAACCACTCTTGGATATGACACCTGCGACAAATTCTTCAAACGAATCCCCGAAGCTGCAACGCAATACGCTGCAATTGCGCCATGCGATCGTCATGGCAGTCGCTGCGATGTCTCCGGTGGGTGCCATCTTTTTTAATACCATTCCACAAGCGGGACTCGTCGGTGCAGCAATGCCGTTGTGCTACATCATTGGTTTTGGGGTGGCTCTGCTGGTTGCTCATCAAATTAGCATACTTGCAGCCGAGTTCCCCACAAGTGGCTCATTGTATACCTTTGTGACTCAAGGATTAGGAGTGCGCTGGGGCTTTCTTGCTGGCTGGTTGAGTTTAATTTCCTTTGGTGTCGCTATTGCCTTTGTCTTTCTAGTAATGAGTGCAAATTTTCAAGATTTGTTGCTGCACTGGTTTGGCGTACACCTAAACTGGACATTATGGTATTGCTTGTTCGCTTTGATCGTCGGAGCAGTGTGTTATCGCGGCATTCGCTTCTCGCTGCAATTGGATCTGACGCTATTGATGTTTGAACTTGGCGTTTGTCTGTTGCTCGCGCTCATCGTGTTCATCCAAGCTGGTAAAACCGGACAACTGACGCTCGTCCCCTTCACGCTGACAGGGTTACCACAGCAGAGCAACCTGGTTAACGGTGTCATTTTGTCCATCCTCAGTTTCGTCGGGTTTGAATCTGCAACCACGTTGGGTGAAGAAATTCAAAACCCCCGCCAGTCAATTCCAAAAGCGACGACGATCACCCTAGTCTTAGTCGGCGTGTTCTATGTGCTGATGTCATATGTGGCAACGGTGGGATATGGCATTCATAATATGGCAGCCTTTGCCCAAGATGCTGCCCCCTTCGATACGATCGCGCGTCACGTTTGGGGGAATGGGTTTGCCTTATTGATTGATTTTGCCGGAATTATGGCTGGATATGCCTGTGCCGTTGCCTTTCTCAACGCTGCTGCTCGGATTGTCTATGCCATAAGTCGAGAAGAACTATTTCCCCGTTGGTTGATGCACATTCATCCCACCTATCACACACCGACAAATGCCATTCTCGCGTTGTGTGGCAGTTCTGCGGTGGGACTGGGGTTGGGAATGCTGTGGACACCGATTCAGGCGTTTGCCTTTCTGGGCACAGTTTTAACGCTCGCTGCTCTAGCGATCTATGGATTGACTAGTTTGGCGTGTTTTCGATATTTTTCGACAAACCGCCGCGCTCGGTTGGAACAAAACTCTACGATTCGCTTTGGTTGGTTGCGTTATGTTCTGCTACCTTGGCTCTCGATCATCGCGATTAGTGGTGTTATAGTTGGCACTCTTTATCCCCCTCCACCAGCACCGCTTTACTTAGCACCAGTTGTCGTCTTAATTTGGCTATTTATAGGCATTGGAGTGTTAAGGTTCCTGCAAACTCACAAACCCGAAGCTATTCGTCAGGCAGGTAGATTATTTGTCGTTGATGAAACTGAAACCCTCAGTTAGAAAAATGTACTACAGCCTCTTAATAAAAAGTAAAGACTTAGTACAATTTTGCGTAAAAGCGTAACGTTTTTAATACAGAGGGATACATTAACAATGCAGCCGACGCATTAACATTGTATCGGGATGCAATGACATTGCGGGGGCACGCATTGGCATTGTATCGGGACGCATTAACATTGTATCGGGATGTAATGGCATTACAGAGCGACGCATTAACATTGTATCGGGATGCAATGGCATTGCAGAGAGACGCATTAACATTGTATTGGGATGCATTGGCATTGCAAGGTATTGCTTTTCTTTAATTCGCTACGAATTAATAAAATGCTGTTCTTACTACAGGATTAACTTTTTGTTAATGCGTAAGTCCTATATTCAGCTATTTTGGTTGATTAGGACGATTTTCTTGGGGAGAGGCTCCGCCATCGCCAGGAGGATGAGGTGGAACACCTAGTGCATCGATCAACTGTTGTTCAGTGACACCCAGCTTTGCTGCTGCGGCTTTAAAATCAGGTCTGGGTGGGCGTTGATTGCGATCGCCTGGATTTGGTGGATTGGCTGGGACTCCCAATGCTGCCTTTAACTGGGCTTCTGTAACTCCTAATTTGGTTGCTGCGGCTGCAAAATCAGGTCTGGGTGGGCGTTGATTGCGATCGCCTGGATTTGGTGGATTGGCTGGAACTCCTAACGCCGCCTTTAACTGGGCTTCTGTAACTCCTAATTTGGTCGCTGCGGCTTTAAAATCAGGTCTGGGTGGGCGCTGATTGCGATCGCCTGGATTTGGTGGATTGGCTGGAACTCCCAACGCCGCCTTTAACTGTGCTTCTGTAACTCCTAATTTGGTCGCTGCGGCTGCAAAATCAGGTCTGGGTGGACGCGGCCGTTCGTTTGATGGTTCGTTGGGCGGTTGTTGCGCCTGTGCAATTCGCTCGAATTGATTAGCAGCATTTGCTTGATTGAGTGAAAGAAAACCAAATGTGCCAACCAAAACAGGAATCGCTGTTACTACTAGTACTCTACGAATATTCATCATTAAATCTCCAAAGGTTTATATTTCTAATTAAGTCTTCTCAAAATAACAGTTTGCCCTGTTTCTAAATTACAGTTTTGTAATTTAGAAACAACAATACTCTGACGAGATCGCCGCTGAGGGCAAGGCAAAATGCAAGGGTGTATAAATTAACGGTTATTGCGTTCTACCCGGTTTTGAACTGCTTCTTGATTATGAGGTTGGGGACGTTGGGGAGTACGCTTTTTCTGATGTGGACGGGGTTTAGAATGTCTGACTTGTGGTTTTTTCTCAGATATTTCTGGTTTGTTGGGCTGTTGTGAAATCTCGGCGTTCCGATGAGGTGGATTAGCGGCATTTGCCTGATTGGGTGCAACAAAACCGAATGTACCAATCAAAAAAGGAATTGCGGCTACAGCTAAGACTCGACGGATATTCATAAAAATCAACCTTTAAAAGCTGGGGTGTTCATATTTCTAATTGAGCCACCTCAAAATTACAGCTTTCCTATTTTCTAAATTACAGTTTTGTAATTTGAATAAAAAATAATGAATTTAGAATAGAAGAATATATGAATTAATAAATGCTGTGAACGTTCTGTTTGTTGAAGATGAAGCGAAAATTGCTAACTTTGTCCGGGCTGGATTAAAGGAGCAAGGATTTGTTGTAGACTACTGCGATAACGGTGATGACGGATATCTGCGGGCATTAGACAACGAATATGATGCGATCGTACTCGACATTATGATGCCGGGAAAAGATGGACTATCGATTCTAAAACTATTACGGCGGCAAGGTCGGAATGCTCCGGTGATTTTGTTAACGGCTCGGAATGAACTAGACGATCGCTTGCAAGGGTTAAATTTAGGAGCGGATGACTATATCGCTAAACCGTTTTTTGTGGAAGAGTTAGCGGCTCGAATTCATGCGGTTGTGCGCCGGAGTGTGAGCGATCGCCAAAATCTACTTTGCGTTGGCCCGATCAAACTCGATCGCATCACCAGAGAAGTCACTTGTAATCGCCAAGCGATAGAACTCACCAGCCGCGAGTTTAATCTTCTAGAATATCTCATGCGTTCTCCCGGACGGGTTTTCACTCGTACCCAAATTTTGGAACACGTTTGGGGCTATGACTTTAACCCTAATACCAACGTTGTGGATGTTTGTATCCAGCGAATTCGTAAAAAGATTGATCCCCTTGATGAAGCAGTCTGGATTGAAAGCATTCGAGGGGTTGGATATCGATTTCGCAAGCCAGATTCATCATCATGAAACTTCGTTCGTTTCGACTCCGCATTGCTCTGTTGTCTGCGGCTCTAGCTGGCAGCACATTAGTCGGATTTGGCGCGGTTTCCTGGTTTCAGATTTACAATGCTAAGATTAGCCGCCTGGATGCAGAACTATTAAATCACTTGATGCGGGAAACTCCGAACTTCCCTCCACGAGAGGAACCTCCCGCTAGCGCAGCCTCTCCCAGAAGAGAAAACTCACGCGAGCGATCGCGATGGCAGTTTTACGAAGATTCATTATCTTATTCCTTCGGAACCAATACAAAAACCCCTGTTGCCCTGGTGGTGCTGGACGAAAACAACAACATACTTTATCAATCAAACTCCCTACCTACCGACCTTGAGATCGATCGTCTGTTGCTGAAGCGTCTTGAATTGACACCTCTACCACCGTCCCCGAAGAGAGAACCACCACCTTTACCCTCCACTACCAATCCATCCTTCGAGCGGCCACCACTGATTCGTCCACGCCCACCTCAATTTGTTACCCAGCAGACAACAACAGCAGTCTGGCGGATTGGGGCAGCTAAATTTCCCAATGCTCAGATTGCCATTGCCGTTAGCTTGCAAGCCGTAGATCGAGATATGGCTACTATTCGCAATATCTTCCTGGTTTCAATTCCGGGAGCGCTGCTGTTGGTTGCGGTGGGAGCATGGTTAGTTTCTGGTGGTGCTTTGCGTCCCATCCGGCAATTAACGGGTGTAATTCAACAGGTAACTGTCAAAGGGCTAGATCAGCGAATTCCCATTGGCACAACTGATGTTGAATTTGTCGAACTCATTCAAGTGTTTAACCTGATGTTGTCACGCTTAGAACGGAGTTTTACCCAAGCTTCCCGCTTTAGTGGTGACGCGGCTCATGAACTAAAAACCCCACTAACTATTTTGCAAGGCGAACTAGAACGAACACTCCAACAGGTCGATCCCGGTAGTGAAGTACAACAGCGCTTAAGCAATTTGTTAGATGAGGTGCGCCGCCTGAGTGGAATTGTGCGAAAACTCTTGCTGCTATCTCTGGCAGATGCCGGAAAAATGAGCTTGTATCTGGTTGACGTAGATATGTCTGAGTTGCTGATGGAGATGCTAGAAGATGTGGAAATGCTAGCTCCCCATTTAATTGTGGAAACTGACTTTACTGATGGGTTGCGGGTAAAAGGCGATCGCGATCTTTTAATTCAAGTTTTGCAAAACCTATTTAGTAATGCAATTAAATATAATCTCGCCAACGGCTGGATACAGATTCGCGCTCATCAAACTCCAACAACTCTCTACGTCACCATTGTCAATTCATCAAAAGATATTCCCCTAAGCGATGCCTACGGCGCACGTGAACGTGAACGCGATCGCATTTTTGACCGATTTTATCGCGGCGATCCCTCACGTAACCGCAAGGTAGAAGGAATCGGACTAGGACTGAGCCTAGCCCGAGAAATTGCCAGGGCACATCGTGGCGACCTTACCCTTGATTTAACCCCTTCTGGTCAAACAGCATTCACCCTCACCTTACCGATGAAGTAATCTCTCTTTTGTTACTACAGGAAGTGGAAAAAGTAATACCAATTTAAAAAAAGAATGCGACAAATACACCATTTATAGAGACGCGATTCATGAGCCAGCGCGTTGCGGGGGTTCCCCCCGTTGTAGTGACTGGCGTCGCGTCTTTACCCAAGAATGTGTTGCAATCATTAATTGAATCGGTATAAGTACAATACCGCCTTTGAAAGAGCGATCGCGTAGTTCACACTTAAATCATAGTTTCTTACCAATGGCTTTTAGATGACTACAATAGCTAATTACACAAACCCTCTTGAAAAGTTTTTCAGGAGGGTTTTTTTGATTTATTTAGAGCGATCGCGCAAGCTTATTGCATTGGTTAATTCAAAGCATCAGCGATCTTAATCCCAAGGTGCTGCAATGCTTTTTCTTTGACAAATTCAGCTGCACTACGAGCCGATTCCGCCAAAATAGTATCAGTGTTTGGAGTCAACTTCAGCGCTCCTCCCAGATATCCCAAAGCTTTGCAGTAATCATCAGTTAAGTTGGTAGATGCCAGTCTCTTTACAGTTTGATAATCGCCACTCTGAAAAGCTGTTAACGCTTTGTGGTGTAAATCATTTTCTGGCTTTCCTAGTACTTCAAGAATTGCGCTCACAGCTTTATCAACTTTTTCTTGTGTTAGTTCTGTGGATACTGTTGCTTGCATATTTATCTCCTTTTGTTCATGAATTTGCAAGTTGTCGGTAGCGTTCTTGAACTTCCTGAATCGAAAACAAAGTTTCAAACTTCAACCCCGCTGACTCGTACAACTCACCTCCCCCTTGTTGTCGATCTACCAGTGAAATTACTTGATTTACGGTATAACCTGCATCTTTAAGACGCTCAACCGCTTTTAGAGCAGATTGCCCAGTTGTGACTACATCTTCCAAAACTACTACTTTTGCGCCCTCTGGTAAACTGGGGCCTTCTATATAAGCTTTTGTTCCATAACCCTTGGCTTCCTTGCGAATAATCAGCGCTGGTATTGGGCGGTTTTCATAAACAGAAACTATACTCACTGCTGTCACAATTGGATCGGCTCCCATTGTTAAACCACCTACAGCCTGTGTATCTACAGGTAATAAAGGAAATAATAATCGTCCGACTGCTAAAGCACCTTGAGGATGGAGTGTTACCTGTGTCTTATTGACGTAATAAGAACTACGCAGCCCAGAAGATAAGAGAAAATCACCCTCTTGATAAGCAAGTTGGCAAAATAAATCTAGTAACTTGTGGCGTAAAGTGGTTAACTCAGAAGTGGTTGCCCAAATATCTGAGTTGGTAAGAGTTTCAGTAGGATACGTCATTACAAAACATTAAAAGTTGTGCTACACCAAAGGTTGAACTCATCAGAGTTCTGAACTTCAGCATAAATTAAGATTCGCCTAAAGCAAAAGTTGAGGAGTCAAAAACGTGCGTATAAAATTTAAAACCTTTAGTGGTTTATTGTTGCTGCTTGCTGCTGGTATTGCTTTTCCCTCTATTGCATCTGCCCAAACGGCAACACCCAATTCTGAAACTATGAATGATGTATTTGAACGAGCTTATTTTCGTCACGATCGCAATTTCTACGAAAATAGTAGCAGCCTCAAGCGTCAGCTAGACTCATTTTTCGGATCTGGTTCTAGTTTCGGTGGTTCCTTCCCAGAAAATGAAATTGCCCGCGACGCTAACTTGGTTAATACTTTATATCATGATGCCCTGACTCAGCAAGTTGGCAACGATCCTTATATTCGTACTCCTGATTTACCAAATCCTTATGACACATCGTTGCTCGTGTCTCCTCGCTATAGCAACAAACTTAAAGTAGGAACAGAATTCAGGTTTGAAACTTTACCATCTCGGTAAGATTGGGGAGTGGGGCAGTTATTGCAGGGGGCAGGGGAGCAGGGTGCAGGGGGCAGGGAGATGAGGGAGATGAGGGAGACAAGGGAGACAAGGAGATAAATAAAACTCCTAACTCTTGTACAGACGCGATTAATCGCGTCTCTACTTCTAACTAAGCACTCCTAATGCCCTTCTATTACTATTTTTTGATGATTCAGTGCGCCCTGCTGGAATCGAACCAGCCTGAAGACGAATTATGAGTTCGTTGCCTCCCCAATCGGCCAAAGGCGCTTGTTTTTTGGGTTGTGGGTTGCTACGAGAAAATTACTTCAACTCTTAGGTCAACCTAATTTACTAATTTTAGAGCGAGCAAAATACCTCGCACACTGAGTTTAGCCAATTCCATGAATATAGCACAAATTTACCACGTGTGAATACTGGACAATAGTTTATTAGATTTTTATACTACATAATTTGATCATAGATATAGTGCAAACTAATATTGATTAAGTTCCTTTAAGGATTGAGGTCAAAAGCTTCACTATTCTTAAATAGACCAGCATTCTTATTGTGATAGCTTGTCAGCGATGAAAATAAATTCTACTGTACTTCTTACTTTGATTTTGTTAATTCTGATGATGGGAGCAGGTTCTGTGAGCGCGTTTTTGGGCTTTGAACTGGGGAGTTCAGCACTTAAAGGCGTGACTACACCAGATGGGCGTCCTACAACCAAATTTGCCAGTAATAAGGCAAATAGCTCTCAACAGGGAGGGCTAGTACTATTAAAAGAGGAAGAAATTCTGAAAATAGTCAAGGCGCGAATTGAGGGTAAGACTAAAGCCGCTAAATCGGAAAAGCCCGAAGAAGATGATGAAGAAACCAATAGCAGCAAGCAGAAGCCAGAGGAAAAACCCCCAGAAGTAGTTGAAGAAAAGCCCCTACCAGGTTTTCCGGTTACTGCCCAAAGTCAGGGTGTAACAATGACTGTGCAATCTGCTCGTTACTCTGGTGGTGATTTACTACTGAAAGTGAAAATGCAGAATAAAGGTAAGGATTCTGTGCGCTTCTTGTATAGTTTTTTAGATGTTACTGATGACAAAGGACGAACCCTGAGTGCAAGTACAGAGGGTTTACCAACAGAATTGCCTGTAAATGGGCCAGCATTTTCAGGTACAGTGAGCATTCCTACAGCTTTACTTGATGATGTCAAGAAAATATCACTTGCTCTGACTGATTATCCCGCTCAACAATTGAAGCTAGAGGCATCGAATATTCCTGTAGAAAGGTAGGAGAGGACTGGGGGCTGGGGACTGGGGACTGGGGACTGGGGACTGGGGACTGGGGACTGGGGACTGGGGACTGGGTAATAGGAAATAAATATTTAGGAATATTTTTTCATTACCTAATACCCAATACCCAGTCCCCAATCCCCCTAAATGGAGGGCGTGAGTTTTACACGAGCTTTGGTGGTGAGTGGTTTTCCTAATTTAAGTTTGATAGAAGTGGCGCTGCGGTTGTTATCAGTGTTACTACTGATTGCCATAAATGCCTTTTTTGTAACGGCGGAGTTTTCGATGGTGAGCGTGCGGCGATCGCGTATTCACCAGCTAGTTAAGGCTGGGGATATTCCCGCGATCGCTGTAGAAATGTTACAACGCAGTATTGACCGACTGCTATCTACCACCCAGTTAGGCATTACCCTCTCTAGTTTGGCACTGGGATGGATTGGTGAAAGTACGATTGTTGTGCTGGTGAAGGCCTGGTTGAGATCCTGGCCTTTACCCAGTGGGATGACTACCTTCCTCGCCCATTCCCTATCAATTCCGATCGCCTTTTTCTTAATTGCCTATTTGCAAATTGTGATCGGAGAACTATGTCCCAAATCCTTAGCCATGCTGTACTCAGAACAGCTAGCGAGGTTTTTGGGGCCTTTGGTAAAAGCGATCGTGCGTTTTTTTGGCCCCTTCATCTGGATTCTTAACCAATCAACTCGTTTTTTATTAAGGATTTTTGGCATCCAATACACAGGCCAAGGCTGGCGACCGCCTGTAACTCCCGAAGAATTACAACTGATTATCTCTACAGAATGGGGGTCTACTGGGTTACAGCGTGCAGAGCGAG
Organism: Nostoc sp. DedSLP03; assembly: GCF_034530815.1. Lineage (NCBI taxonomy): Bacteria > Bacillati > Cyanobacteriota > Cyanophyceae > Nostocales > Nostocaceae > Nostoc > Nostoc sp. DedSLP03. Next base: position 80,858 of record NZ_JAVRCK010000002.1, on the reverse strand, counting down.
AATTGCTCAATAATGTCTTTGAGTTTGGGGATGTCATGGCGCAAGATGTGATGATCCCGCGCACCAGTATTATCACACTGCCAAAAGATGCTACCTTCCAGACATTACTCAGGGAAATGGCTTCTACTGGTTACTCTCGCTATCCGGTGATTGGTGAATCTTTAGACGATGTTCGCGGTATTGTTTATTTTAAAGATTTGGCACAACCTTTGGCAGTCGGAAACCTCAGTTTAGAGACACAGATCCAACCTTGGATGCGTCCCGCCCGGTTTGTTCCAGAACACACGCCCTTGAGTGAACTTTTGCCCATGATGCAGCAAGAGAAACCCGCTATGGTGATGGTAGTGAATGAATTTGGCTCGACTGTGGGACTAGTGACAATCAAAGATGTGATTGCCGAAATTATTGGCGATTCCAGCGAACCTGAGAGCAATGACGACTTGCTAATTCAGATGTTAGATGAGCATAAATTTTTAGTGCAAGCACAAATCAACCTTGAAGACCTCAATGAAGTTTTGCATCTCAATTTGCCCCTGACCAGAGAATACCAAACACTAGGGGGCTTTTTGCTGTATGAGTTACAGAAAATTCCGGCCAAAGGCGAAATCTTTTGTTATCAAAATTTTGAATTCACCGTGATCTCAATTGTTGGCCCACGCCTGCATCAAATTCAACTGCGACGGTTAGAGGAAGAGGGGCAGAGGGGCTGGGGAGCAGGGGAGCAGGGGAGCAGAGGGGCTGGGGATAATAACTAATGACAAATGACAAATGACCCTTCGGGTTCGCAATTGCTCATGGGGGAAACCCCCTTGGCGCTAGCCTCTCCCTTTGGGAGAAGACCGCACTGGCTCACCAATGACAAATGCCTCTACTGTGCATACGCCACTGGATCGACAAGTCCCAATTCGGCAAAAGCTGCTAGCCGTAAGCGACAAGAATCACACACACCACAGGCAACATCTCCACCTGTGTAGCAAGACCAAGTTAATTCCCAAGGAACTCCCAATTGATCCCCCAGTTGGATGATTTCGGTTTTTTTCAGGTTGATTAGGGGTGCAACAATCTTAATTGGTTGTCCCTCACGCCCTTGTTTGGTTCCCAGGCGAAAAACTTCCTGCATTGCTTGGATATAGTCGGGGCGACAATCAGGATATCCTGAGTAATCGAGGGCATTAACGCCGATATAGACGCGCTCTGCGGCGATCGCTTCGGCATAACCAAGAGCAAAGCTTAAGAATATGGTATTACGAGCCGGAACATAAGTGACAGGAATATTTTGAGACATTTCATCCAGCGATCGCTCCTGGGGTAAATCAATGGCATTATCAGTAAGGGCCGAACCGCCCCATTGTCGTAAGTCAAAGTTAACTACCTGATGTTTTGCGATCGCAGCTTTTTGAGCGACACTGAACGCTGACTGTAACTCTCGTCGATGTCGCTGCTGGTAATCAAAGGAAATAGCATGACATTCACAGCCATCAGCTTGAGCTTTGTACAGAATTGTGGAAGAGTCCAATCCCCCAGATAACAAAATTACAGCTTTCATCTCGGTTGCAAATTTTGGATTTCAAATCACCGCATCAAACCTTAACAAGACGCCAGAAAGCGATGCCAAGGAGAATTTATACTTAAGTTTTACTGAAAGGTTTAAAGTTAATAAAAATACATATATTTTTGGAGAAAGTGCAAAATCCAAAGCAAACTCGAAATATCTATACAAAAGATATTTAGATTACGGGAACCGATCGCAAACTTTGAAATTCTTCATAAACATAGGCTCTATGTTACCATCTGGATGGTTTTAGACGGATCGTAACCGGCTTTCGAGTATAAACGCCAACGGCCGTAGCGTCTCTAAATTTGGTGGTTGAGGAGAGAATAATAGTGCAAAATAGCATGTCAGTGGCAGAACCGAATCCATATACACAGCGCAACCAGCCACGACCAATCCGCATAGGCGTGATTGGAGTGGGTAACATGGGACAACACCACGCTCGCGTGCTGAGTTCAATGAAAGATGTTGAACTAGTCGGAGTGGCAGATATTAACGTCGAGCGAGGATTAGAAACTGCCAGCAAGTACAAGGTGCGTTTTTTTGAAGATTACTGCGATCTGCTACCCCTTGTGGAAGCAGTTTGTGTAGCTGTTCCCACCCGTCTGCACTATGCCGTGGGCATCAACTGTCTGTTAGCGGGAATTCATGTTTTGATTGAAAAACCGATCGCAGCCAGTATTTCTGAAGCAGAGTCTTTAGTAAATGCCGCAGCTGAGTCTGGGTGTATCCTGCAAGTAGGCCATATTGAGCGTTTTAACCCAGCTTTTAAAGAACTGAGCCAAGTTCTAAAAACAGAGGAATTGCTGGCGCTAGAAGCCCACAGAATGAGTCCTTACTCAGATCGAGCAAACGATGTTTCAGTTGTGCTGGATTTAATGATCCATGACATCGACCTACTTTTGGAATTAGCTGCTTCCCCAGTCACAAAATTGACTGCTAGTGGTACTCGCTCCCTAGACTCTGGTTATTTAGATTACGTAACCGCCACCTTGGGGTTTGCCAATGGTATTGTTGCTACTCTGACTGCTAGTAAAGTTACTCACCGCAAAATTCGCCGAATTGTCGCCCATTGCAAAAATTCATTTACTGAGGCAGATTTTCTCAAGAATGAAATTTTGATTCACCGCCAAACGGCTGCCAATTCTCTCACCGACCACCGACAAGTACTTTACAGGCAAGATGGTGTAATTGAAAAAGTCTACACCAGCAATATTCAACCCCTAAGTGCAGAATTAGAACATTTTGTCAACTGCGTACACGGTGGCAATCAACCCTCAGTAGGTGGCGAACAAGCTCTCAAAGCCTTGAGACTCGCGAGTTTAATTGAGCAGATGGCGCTGGAAGATCGAGTTTGGAATCCCTTAGACTGGCAATCGGAACCAAGGGTACAATCTTTGACCCCCACAGTCTAGAAGAATAGGAGACAAGGGGGACAAGGGGGACAAGGTGAAATTTTCTCCCTTCTCTCCCGGTGCTACCCCACAGTCTCAACTTCAGCAGAAAACCTAGAATATGTTTTTAAATTTGCCATCAAATCTTTAGATCCTTCCTAGTCCCTTTAAAAAAGCAGGCTAAGGGGGATCTAAAAAATTAGAAAACAAAACCTAGTAGTTCGTTTGATTAATTTTGTGAGGTTTGTAGTGAGCGATAAATCGTTCAATCTCAAAGGTAGAGCTACTTACGAACTTTTATAACTCTCAACATTAATGAAACAGACACCTAGCTTCTACTTGTCTGACTCTGTTTTTCGGTTGTGATGGCAATTTTTAGTGCAGCCAAATTCCCTTGACTGTAGCAAGCGAGAATAATTACCCTTTAAAAAAGCTAAAGCTGAATTTAGCAACAAGACTAGTCCAGCAATTTCAGGAATTGACTCAATGCTTGAATGGATAACTAATACTATCAACTATTTTGGCTATTGGGGAATCGCCTTACTAATGTTTTTAGAGAACCTTTTTCCCCCCATTCCTTCAGAATTGATTATGCCACTGGCTGGATTTACAGCAAGTCCATATCAACCAGGAGAGGCAAAGCTGAATATTATTGGTGTATTTTTCGCAGGACTTTTGGGTTCTGTATTGGGCGCACTTATTTGGTACTATCCGGGTAAGTTTTTGGGTGAAATCCGTTTGAAAGCTTGGGCTGACAAGTATGGCAAATGGCTAGCTATATCCAGTAAAGATATTACCAAGGCCAAAGAGTGGTTTGACCGACAAGGTAGAACAGCAGTATTAATTGGTCGTCTTGTGCCAGGAATCCGCACCTTGATTTCTGTTCCCGCAGGTATTAGTAATATACCTTTGCTACCATTTTTGGTTTACACAACATTAGGTAGCGCTGCTTGGGTGGGTTTGTTAACATACTCAGGATACATATTGGGTAGTCAGTATGAACTTGTGGACAAGTACCTTGCTCCTGTATCTAAAATCGTACTTGGCGGTTTGGTTCTAGCATTTGTTTTCTGGATACTCAAGCGCCAGTTAAGACGCACTAGACGCACTAGAAGATGAAACACAAACGCTTTTGGTTTGAAAGCAGTGAAAGCAGGGGTTACATCTGGCCAAAATTCGCCTACACTATGCCAAATAATACTAGATGTGCGTTGGCAGAGCTTACCAGAGGTATCGCCGGAATTAATTTTTGGCGTATTTCTAGCTACACTTGACGCAACCTAGAATTTCTGGTTGCTCGCATTTTTGTAAGATGAGCATGACAACTTTTTACAGTTAAGTTTGAACTAGGAGCTTTCATGACAGACCAACCTTCCGCCGCTACCCCTATAAATGCTGCTGCTATACCCATGAATAGGCAGCCTTTAGCATCGACTCCCATAAATGCTGTTAATAATAATCCTCCCACTAGCAAGCCAGCCGGTGGTTCTGGGAAAACCATTCTCAGTGTTGATTTAGGTAGAACTTCCACAAAAACTTGTGTGAGTCGCGAACCAGGCAGTGTGGTGTTCGTACCTGCCAACGTCAAGCAGATGTCAATCGAACAAGTACGCGGTGGTGTTTTTGAAGCCAGGGCTACTGACCCCTTAATGGATTTGTGGCTGGAGTATCAAGGAAACGGATATGCTGTTGGTCAACTAGCAGCCGATTTTGGGGCAAATCTAGGAGTTGGACAATCTAAGGTAGAAGCTGCACTGGTAAAAGTTTTAGCAAGTGCTGGTTACTTCAAACTCAGAGACGATATCTCAGTTGTACTGGGTCTACCTTTTCTTTCCTTAGAGCAATTTGAAAAAGAAAAAGCACAATTGATTAGCCAAGTAGGTGGCCCTCATGTGTTGAACTTCCGAGGCGAATCTGTGTCGTTGAACGTCAGTAAGGTATGGGTAATGCCAGAAGGCTACGGCAGCCTGTTATGGTCTGAAGCTCAACCCAAGAAAAACCCTGGTAGTCCTGATTTTACAAAAATATCGGTGGCGATCGTCGATATTGGTCATCAAACCGTCGATCTTTTGATGGTAGATAACTTCCGTTTTGCCAGAGGTGCTTCTAAGAGCGAAGACTTCGGGATGAATAAGTTTTATGAATTGGTGTCTGCCGAAATCGAGGGAGCAGATAGTCAATCTCTAGCACTGATTTCTGCTGTCAACAAACCCAGAGGTGAACGCTTTTACCGTCCTAAAGGCGCTAGCAAGCCCACCAACCTAGATGATTTTCTTCCCAACCTTACAGAGATGTTTTCACGTGAAATCTGTAGCCGTGTGCTAGCCTGGTTGCCAGAACGCGTCACTGATGTGATTCTGACTGGTGGGGGTGGTGAGTTTTTCTGGGACGACGTTCAACGTCTACTCAAAGAAGCAAAGATTAATGCTCATTTAGCAGCACCTTCCCGTCAGGCGAATGCTTTGGGGCAGTATATTTATGGAGAGGCACAATTATCCTCCAATCGCGCTGCTAGGGCATAAAGCTGATGTTCCAATGGTCAAAAAAGGTAGTTAAATCCGTCACGTTCAACCCAGAGCTTGCTGATGAAAGCTTGTTAGCGCAAGTAGAAAGTTATTTGGAAAAACAACCAGACAAGACTTTCAGCGATCTCTGTAAAGAAGCCTTGTGGCAATCTTTATGTGTACCGGAAACTGTACAACCTGCTCCACAAACGGCAGTAAACACACCGATCGATCAACAAATCGGTGAACTGCAACGTCAAGTGGCTGGACTTGAGGAACGTTTTTTTGCCAAGGGATCTAATCGTTTGGAGACGATGGAACATCATCTACTGCAACTTTCTCAACAAGTTGCACAACTGGCGCTCATAGTCAACGATCGCTCGTTTGTTCCGTCTCCAACTCAATTAGAAGTAGTAAATAATACTTCTTATACTGTTGCTACCCCTCCTCAAGAGGTTGACCCCGTAATCAGTCGCCTTAGTCAGTTTCTCGATGATTTTTAAGGAAAAATCAAGTTTGTGAGCAGTTTTTGCTCATGTTAACAATCCTTAATAGTTAATACTATTAAGGATTATTAATGTTTATATTTTTTAGAAATGCGATCGCGTCTATTCAAGTTATACAAAGCGATATCCATTCACCAATCTCCTCACTAGACAACTAGCCAAAGCCCAAATAACCAAAACATTTCTGAGTAACCATTTAGCGCTCTTTTATTACTCTTAAAAAATCAAATATTTATAGGTTGGGTTTAACTTTGTTCAACTAAAAAAATCAAAGATTCTTAGTGTTTGGTTTTGTTCCTCTACCCAACCTACCCCTAAATTTTAAAAAATTAATCACAAATTTTGTATTGAATATTTTTAGTACATATTTTTACTAGATTCTTTTTTTACTTTATACACTGTATAAATGCTAGAATCCTCAAGTAGACAGTTAGGATACTTAGATGCCAGTTGTAACTAACTCAATCAAGTTTGGTACAGACGGCTGGCGGGGCGTTATTGGTGACGAGTTCACCTTTGAACGCCTAGCCCTGGTCGCGCCAGTTGCCGCAAAAGTATTATATGATACATATTTTCCTACAGTGGGTAGCCGGACAATAATTGTCGGTTACGATCGCCGATTCATGGCCGAAGACTTTGCTCGTGCTGTCGCCGATTCTGTCACATCTGTCGGCTTTGATGTGCTACTGAGCGAAACTTATGCGCCAACCCCAGCTTATAGTTGGGCAGCAAAACAACTCAATGCTTTAGGGGCGCTGGTAATTACAGCCAGTCATAATCCGGGAGCATATTTGGGTTTAAAAGTCAAGGGTTATTTTGGTGGTTCGGTACCGCCAGAAGTGACCAAAGAAATAGAAGCGCAGTTGTCGGTTGGAGTACCATTAGCAGCAACTCCAGGTAAGCAAGAGAAATTCGATCCTTGGCCTAGCTATACTCAAGCGCTAGAAGGTAAAGTTGATATCGCCAAACTTCGAGAAGCGATCGCCTCTGGTAAATTAACGTTATTTGCCGATGTGATGCATGGTGCTGCGGCTGGTGGATTGGCGAGACTACTAGGCAATCAAGTCAAAGAAATCAATAGCGATCGCGATCCCCTTTTTGGAGGCGGTGCGCCGGAACCATTGCCGAAATACCTTTCAAAGCTATTTGAAGTCATCAAGGCTCACCGAGAAACCGATAAATCGGGTTTAACAGTGGGGTTGGTATTTGATGGAGACTGCGATCGCATTGCAGCAGTCGATGGAGAAGCCAACTTCCTAAGTTCTCAAGTATTAATCCCGATATTAATCGACCATTTAACCCTGCGGCGCGACTTTAAGGGTGAAATAGTTAAAACTGTTAGTGGTTCCGACTTGATGCCGCTTGTAGCAGCACTACATAACCTGTCAGTATTTGAGACAGCAGTTGGTTATAAATATATTGCCGACAGAATGTTAGTCGCAAAAGTGTTACTGGGTGGGGAAGAATCGGGAGGTATCGGCTATGGTAGCCATATTCCCGAACGCGATGCACTGCTGTCAGCATTGTACGTACTAGAGGCGATTGTAGAATCTGGTTTGGATTTAGGGGAGTATTATCGCTACTTGCAGAAACAAACAGGATTTATCTCAGCATACGATCGCATTGATTTACCCTTAGCAAATATGGAAGTGCGATCGCGTCTTTTGCAACAACTGCAAACCCAACCCTTAACGGAAATTGCAGGGAAAGTAGTAATTGATTGCCAAACAATTGACGGCTACAAGTATCGTTTAGCTGATAAAAGCTGGTTAATGATTCGCTTTAGCGGGACTGAGCCAGTTTTACGCCTGTACTGCGAAGCCTCGACAATTGAGCAAGTGCATCAAACTCTTGCTTGGGCGAAACAGTGGGCAGAGTAGAATTAGTTATTAGTCATTAGTCATTTGTCCTTTGCAAGTGACTAATGCCCCATGCCCAATGCCCCATGCCCAATGCCCCATGCCCAAATTACTCGTAGTAGCCACAGGAAATCCAGGTAAGTTGCGGGAAATGCAAGCTTACTTGGAAAATTCTGGTTGGGAATTAACCCTTAAACCTGAAGAGTTGGAAATTGAAGAGACGGGCGAAACTTTTGCCGCTAATGCTTGTCTAAAAGCGTCACAAATTGCTAAAGCTACAGGAAACTGGGCAATTGCTGATGATTCAGGCTTGCAAGTAGATGCCCTAAATGGCGCACCAGGAGTTTATTCTGCACGTTATGCCAAAACCGACTCCGAACGCATTGCCAGGATACTCAAAGAATTAGGCAACGAGGTAAATCGGCAAGCTCAATTTGTTTGTGCAGTAGCGATCGCTCGTCCTGATGGTGCGATCGTATTAGAATCTGAAGGTGTTTGTCGCGGCGAAATTCTCCACGCACCTCGTGGTGATAGTGGTTTCGGCTACGATCCAATTTTTTATGTGCAAGAGTTGCAATTAACTTTTGCTGAAATGACACGGGAGTTGAAGAGGTCAATTAGCCATCGAGGCAAGGCTTTTACAGCTTTACTTCCGCAACTGGAGAGAATTAAGAGACGCGATTAATCGCGTCTGTACAACAGTTAAGAGTAGAGACGCGATTAATCGCGTCTGTTAGAAGTTATGAATTCTGCTAAATCTTCATTCATTAGTCTTGACTCATAACTCTTAACTCATAACTTTTTTAAACTGCTTCTGTGTTCTTTTCGCCAGTGCGAATCCGAATCACTTGCTCAACAGGCGAGATGAAAATTTTACCATCGCCGATTTCACCAGTGCGGGCAGCAGCAATAATTTTGTCTACCACCATATCAACCTGATTGTCGTCAACGACGATTTCCACTTTGAGTTTTTGGAGAAACTCAACGGTGTACTCAGAACCACGATACCGTTCAGTTTGACCTTTTTGCCGTCCGAACCCCCGGACTTCAGAAACAGTCATGCCAACAATACCAGCGTTAACTAAAGCAATTTTCACCTCATCTAGCTTAAATGGGCGGATAATAGCTTCTACTTTTTTCATCTTCTTGACTCCTGACTTCTACTAGCTTCGTTTATATATCTAACCAGATCCGCTGTCCGAAGCTGTAACTAGCAGTGCTTTTCCTAAAAAATATGTAATAATTACAACTTTTTTAAAGTGTAAGTGCTTTACTTGAGGGTTTATGACATAACAAGCAGCAAGGATTTATTTATTGGATAATCTTTGAGGTTCTAACATCAAGAAGTTGCTGTCAATTTAGCATTTTATGTAGCTTTTATAACCTAAAATAGCTTGTTTCCACCATTTAGCAGATTTGTTCAGATATTTAGAGAGCGATCGCAGCTAAATTATACGCTAGCCCGAAAGCCTGCAACTGCTGCTGACTATGGGAATGTCAACTAATGTTTCTGATGTTCAAACAAGGGACGCACAACGAAATATCCAGCACTAAAGGCAGTCAGCATGATTAACAAGATGGTAATAATTAACCACCAGCCATTGAGTCCCTTGACATCTGGCTCAGGAGTGGAATAATAACTGACTTGTTGCTCTTCGATAAAAACTGGTTCTGATATCGGAAAATTCATTGCCATTACAGGTGCAGAAAAGTCCTGGCGGCTTTTTTTAGCTGGTTGTTTGGACACAACAGATGAACGCGAACGAGAAACCTGCTGAGGTGAACGCGCTTGTGTTACTGGCTGTTTGGCAACACTTTTAACGTCACCAGAAGCTTGGTTAGCTTGGGGATAATTAGCTGTAGCATGGGAATCGACAAAATTTTGCAAACGAGAAAAAGACTCAACGACTTTGGTAATTTCTTGGCGTAATAGTTGATTTTCTTGTACTAGTTGCTGGTTTTGGGTGGTGAGTGCATTTAGCCTCGCCTGTGCTGCTTGCAGCTCTGTTGACAATTCCCTGTATACAGATAGTGGTACAGAGGGAGGATAGGCTTGAGTAGTCGGTGTTGGCGAATTTCTGTGAACAGAACCTATGGTTGTTCGCATCGGGGGCTTGGTATTAAAAATCAAAGTAATTAGATCGTACAGAGATGCTAACAGAGATAGTCACCCCTGAAACTATGCCCAAGAATAATAGAAAAATACCGAAAGGGCAAAGATTTTTTATTTGGGCATTGGAGATGAGGTACTGAGAACATTTTTCTCTAGTCTTCATCCCCAATGCCCAGTCTCCAATCCCTAATCCCTAGTCTCTAGTCCCTAGTTTCCACAATGGGAAGAAGTGTCCCACAGGGCCTTGTCCTTCACCAATATCTAGGGCATAAGTGAGTGCGGTAGTCACATATTCTTTTGCCTGTTGCACTGCTTGCCACAAATCTTTTCCTTTAGCTAGATTAGCAGCGATCGCAGCCGATAGTGTACAACCAGTACCGTGGGTATTTTTTGTCTCTACTTGCTGGCAAGTCAAAACTTCCAACTTGTCCCCATCAAACCAGATATCAACGCCACGCAAATCTCCCTGCATACCTCCGCCTTTAACTAAAACAACCTTTGTCTTTAAAGTCTTGTAAATAATTTCAGCAGCAGCTTGCATATCCTCTAAAGAATTAATTTGTAAACCGCTCAAAATCTGGGCTTCATAGCGATTGGGCGTAATCATAACCGCTTTGGGAATCAAGGCATGGCATAAAGTCTTTACAGCATCATCATCAATCAATTGTGCTCCCGTGCGTGACACCATTACTGGATCGACTACTAAATTATTGATTTGTAAAGCTTCTACTTGCTGGGCAACAGCAAAGATAATTTCCTGATTGAGCAACATTCCAGTTTTGGCAGCTTGTACGCCAATATCCTCAACTACTGCCTGAATTTGCCCCACAACAGCCTCTGTTGGCATAGCATCAACCCTTTTCACTCCTAGAGTGTTTTGTGCCGTGACGCAAGTTATAGCACTAGTACCGTGGACACAGTGAAAAGCAAAGGTGCGTAAATCAGCTTGAATTCCTGCACCGCCACCGCTATCTGAACCAGCAATGGTTAAAGCAACAGGTATTTTGGAGTTTATTTCAGCGTTCATATTATGAAGATTAAGTAAGTTGGTATCATCACAAACTATCTCAAAGATTGATGAACTAAGCTAAAATCCTCTTTCTCCTGTGCGATCGCCACCACAACCTGACTTGAGAGTTCTGAATTATTTAGAGAAAGTTCATCAAATTCTTGCACAAAGAGCTTTTTATGCTCATATCATTCTGGAAATTAATAGAACCCCACCAGATATATCCATAATTTTTTTAATTTTGTTGTAAAAAAACTTACTACATTACGGGCTTTTACTGATATCAAGTGCTATTTGTAAAGGTTAGTTTTAACTAAGTTCACAACGCTCAGTTACACCGCTTAAAACAGGTTCAACTAAGTTGTTACATTAGTCCCCTTAAGTTAAAGGGTCAACCTAACTAAAGTTTCAACCAATTTAACTTCGATCGCTTGAACTTTAAGTCCCCAGTTATCAGCTAAGGGTGAATTTTACCATGCAGATTTGGCAACCTCTTGACCTAAAACAACGCATAAAGTTCAGAGGAATTACTATGCCAAATACGATCGTTTTATTGAAAAAACCAGATGCTAAAGCTGGTTTACGAAGAGCAGCAATGTCTACGATGGTCTATGCCTTTGCATCTGGTAAAGATGAAGTCTGGAGTAGAAGTATCTACGCGCTAATCGTCCAATTAATCTCAACAAAACTCTGACGATTGACGGTATTGATATTCCTGATTTAACCATTAACGGTTGACAGGAGAAAAATTTTTCAGTTTGACAACAGTGTTTCTACAATCGACGCGATTTGAAGTCGCGATCGGATAACTGTGACTGTCCAGTGCCGATAGACGACTCATTCAAATAACTACTTAGCAACTGAAGAAAGTTGCTGAGATTGTACTACCAATTTCCACTACACATATTCGGAGTAAACAGATGGCTGGCAATACATATTATGTTTCTGCAACAGGTAGTGATAAAAATAATGGCTTAGACGAAGAATCTGCATTTCTTAGCTTGGGTAGAGCTGTATATGAGATGAAAGCAGGCGACACCCTCTACGTCATGAATGGAAATTATCAAATGAAAGGGGTTACGCTTTTCAACTTGAATGGCTCACCAGATAACTGGACAACAATAAAAGCTTATCCAGGGGCTAAACCTAAGATCACAACAACAGGAAATGGCATTACTATATTGAGTTCATCCTACGTGCGGATTGAAGGACTTGATATAAAAGGCAATCGGGAAAACATTACTCTCGAATATGCCTTACAAGAGAAGGATAACCTGAATAACCCCTTGACCAATAGTAATGGTATTGCTGTTAATGTATGGAAAAACGCTGATGGTGTAGGTGGTACTAATCCCCATCATATTGTCATCACTGGTAACACAATCCGTAACTTTCCAGGTGGAGGCATAGCATTCAGTAATTCAGACTATATAACTGTTGAGAAAAACATTGTGTCTGGAAACGCTTGGTATTCACCTCACGGCAATCAGGGAATAACCTCCCTCAACAGTTTTAATTTTGATAACAATACCACTGACTACAGAATGATTTTTCGAGACAACATTGCCTACGATAACCAAAGTTTAGTTCCGTGGAAAAATGGAGGTGTTGACAAAATCACTGAGGGACATGGGATTATGCTTGATACTACCGATATCAGCAAAGATAATGTGCCCTATACAGGTAAAGCATTAATTGCAAATAACATTACTTACAACAATGGAGGTGCAGGCATTAATGTTTTCAAAGCTACCAATGTTGATGTTATCAATAACACAGCTTACAAGAATGCCCAAGTTCTTCCAGATTCTGGAGAGATTGGTGTTACTTATTCGGAAAATGTACGTGTCTACAACAATATTTTGTATGCAAACGAAAATCAATATGCTAACAGAATTAAGTACGACACAAATGTAATTTTCGATCGCAATCTTGTTTATAACTCGAACCTATTCCAAGCTTCAGATAATTTAAACGCTACAGGGTTACAGAATCTTTTGGATCAAGATCCTCAATTTGTTGATGCAGACAATGGGAATTTTGCACTAAAACCTGGAAGTGTGGCGATTGATGGTGGTTCTAATGCCTTCAATAGCATCACTAAGAAGACTCCTCAGGATGGTGATGGTAATGGCAGTACAGTCATTGATATTGGTGCATACGAAGCTCCCCGCAGCTCCAGCAAAACCCCAGAAATTCAAGTTATCAATGGCAATATTGACATTATTGATGGCAACACCGCCATTAACTTTGGCGAGACTCTTGTTGGTGAACCTTTGATTAAAACTTTTACTATCAAGAATACCGGTATAGCTGCACTCAACCTAAGTAATCTTAAACTTCCCAACGGATTTAGTTTGGTTGGAACTCTTCCAACGAGTGTGGCAGTTAATGCTTCCACCACCATATCGGTGGCACTCAATCCTACTGCACCCGGCATCTATAGTGGCAGCCTCAGTTTAAACAACAACGACATTAATGAAAACCCTTTTGACTTTGCTATTAGTGGCACAGTTTATACCCCGGAAATTCAAGTTCTCAATGGCACTGTTGACATTACAGATGGTGACACCACCGCCATTAACTTTGGTGAAACGACAGTTGGTGACACCTTAACCAAAACCTTTACTATCAAGAACACCGGTACAGGCGCACTCAAGCTGAGTAAACTTGAACTTCCCGACGGATTTAGTTTGGTCGGAACTCTTCCAACGAGCGTGGCAGTTAATGCTTCTACTACCATATCGGTGGCACTCAATCCCACTACAGCTGGTAGCTATAGTGGCAACTTCAGTTTAAAAAACAACGATATTGATGAAAGCTCCTTTGACTTTGCCATTAATGGCACAGTCAGACCCGCTCCTGTCCAGGGAATTCAAGTTCTCAATGGCACTAACTTCAATGACACTTTTACTATCCGACGAGGCGATGGCAATTACAGCATCACTGACTTTGGTGGTGTAGGTACTAGTTCAAACCCTTCGGCTACTGTGGTTGGCAAGATAGACACCTTGCAATTTATTGGTAATGAATTGACTGCGAGAAATCTGCAATTAACTCAAAATGGCAGCAATTTAGAAGTCAGCTTTGGAAATGTGGCTAATACTAAAGTCACTCTGCAAAACTTTAAGTTAGAAAACCTAGACAACTTAGCCGCATCGACAACAAGACCTGCTATCGGCAATATCATCTTTGACGGAGAAGACAGTGTTACCAAAAGCTTTGATGTAATTAATGCCAACTCCACTCAAACGTATATTTCTACAGCAAACACTGTCACTTTCCTCAATGACTTGAACAATAACATCAGCGGTTTTTACGCTTCCAACGATGTGATTAATGGTCAGGGGGGTAATGATACCATAAATGGCAGCGGTGGTGACGACCTACTGCGGGGTGGTACTGGCAACGATCTTCTCATTGGTGGACAAGGCAACGATACTCTTGTGGGTGGTATCGGTGCTGACTCTTTCCTCTACGACACCAATTCCATCTTTAATAGTGCGGTTGTGGGTATTGATACTATTGCTGACTTCAATCGCTCTCAAGGTGATAAGATTATCCTTGATAAGACTACCTTTACTGCTATTACTTCTGTTGTGGGAACGGGTTTTAGTAACACCAGTGATTTTCAAATCAGCAGTTCAGGGGCACTTAGCAGTGCTGTAATTGTCTACGACCGTATGACTGGGCAGTTATTTTACAATCAAAATGGTAGTGCTGCTGGTTTCGGCAGTGGTGGTCAATTTGCACAACTTACTGGTGCGCCCTATGTTACTGCCTCTGACTTCATCATTCAAGCATAGCTGGGTCGGGTCAACTGAATGCAAGTGCCATCCAAACATGAATCGAGTTTTAAGGCGGCTTTCAATTAGATAGACCACATCCATAGGAGCGCAATAAACATAGGAGTGAAAAAGAATGTAGAGATGTAGCACGGCTACATCTCTATAAGGGTTTTGGATAACGTATATTGAATTTATGGAGATGTTTAATAAATGGTAGTCAAGTAAAAGCCATTCTAAAAAACATCTTTCCAATAAAAATGTCGTTGTCCATGAATAATATCACCATTAGCTATCTAACTTTTTGACCAGAAATAGCCGTATTATTTGGAACTTATAGTTTTAATATAACTACTGCTATGGTTGCGATCGCAAGTCTTGTAATACCCTCTGCAAAAACTTCCCCCATTCTGCTGCCAAAGGAATTTCTGTAAACGGAACCCGCACTGAGTTAGTAGATTCAGAAAATAGAAATTCTAATTCTATAGAACGACCTTTCTCAGGTGGATTGTTTACATCTACTGATTTTTCATCTACTAAAACCTGGATTTGTTTGATATCAAGCAAGGAGAATGTTTCTAGTTTAATCGGCCCTTGAGGCGTGGGTTTTCCCCAAGTGATATTGTTGTCTTTTTGACCTAATACAGCATAAATATCATACTTGGCTCGTTCAAATTGCTCTGCCCAAGTGCGATAGGCTTCGACTTTTTGATACTCCTTCGAGCCTTGCCAAGCCAACCAGAAAAACATTACTAACAGCGGCAACCACAAAAGACCACGTTCCATCGTTTAAAAAAATCCTCAGTTTTGAATGAAACTTGTAACTAAAAGTGCAAAATTTACCAACAAGGGGTCGAGATAAGTTATGGTATGAGCAAACTGGCAAAAAGCGGTGATGAGTTAATATGAGAAAACTTATATTATGGTGCTTGTTTGTCATTGGGCTGGGAGCTGCCATATTTGGTTTCCTGAATTTCCAGGGATTGGCAGCTAAAGGAGAGTTTGAGACGATTTTGCTTGATTTTCGGGAAGATATTCCATCACTTGTAGTGGAACAGAATTTGCAAGCGATCGCCAAACAATACAACGTTACACCCCAATTAGACAACAAGTTTTCCAAAAAAGATAATGTGTATATTATCAAAGGCGATCGCCAACGGCTCCAAGAACTGAAAAAATCTCAGTTTGCCCAAGCGACAGAATTGATTGAACCAAACTATATCTACAACAAGATTCCCCAACCAGGTAAAACCGCTTGGCTAGGTGAATTTTTAACACCCCAAGAAGATGAAGAAGCAAGTCCTTCATTGACTGGCCCTAATGACCAATATTACAGCAAGCAATGGAACTTGCACAAAATCGGTATTGAAGGCGCATGGAGTCAAATCAAAGGCAGTGGCATCACAGTCGCAGTGATTGACACCGGGATTACTAAGGTTCGCGACTTGTATGAGACAAAATTCGTCAAGGGCTATGATTTTGTTAACGACCGAGAAGAAGCCACAGACGATAACGGCCACGGTACTCATGTTGCCGGAACTATTGCTCAAGCCACAAATAACAAATATGGCGTCGCTGGAATAGCCTATGAAGCCAGTCTGATGCCCCTGAAGGTACTCAGTTCTTATGGCGGTGGTACCGTTGCCGATATTGCCGAAGCGATTAAATTTGCTGCTGATAAAGGCGCAGATGTGATTAATATGAGCTTGGGTGGTGGCGGTGAAAGCCAGTTGATGAAAAATGCGATCGAGTATGCCCATAGAAAAGGTGTTGTTATTATTGCCGCAGCCGGTAATGAAAACACTAACGGGGCAAGCTATCCAGCGCGCTATCCCTACGTTATCGGTGTTTCGGCAATTGGCCCAGATGGCGAAAGAGCGCCCTATTCTAACTTTGGTGCCGGGGTAGATATCTCTGCTCCTGGTGGTAGTGAAGCTGGTAAAATTCTCCAAGAAACCATCGATGAAAAGGGCGAAGGCGTATTTCTCGGTTTTCAGGGTACAAGCATGGCTGCTCCCCATGTTGCTGGTGTTGCGGCATTAATCAAAGCTGCTGGCATTAAAGAACCAGATGAAGTCTTAAAAGTCCTCAAGCAGTCAGCGCGAGTGATTCAGGATGATGGTTTGAACTATTATGGCGCTGGACAACTCAATGCAGAAGCAGCAGTCAAACTAGCCTTTAGCGGACAAATCAGTTTTCCAGATTTCTTTCGGTGGTTACGGGATAGCGGCTATCTTAACCCCGGCTTTTGGATTGATGGTGGTGCGGTAGCACTGTTACCCAAGATTTTAATGGTAGTTGGTTCCTATCTGCTGGCTTGGTTTTTACGCGTTTACTTCCCCTTCACTTGGAGTTGGTCTTTATCCAGTGGACTAATTGCAGGCAGTTCTGGGTTATTCTTCCTCAAGGGAATCTATATTTTTGATCTTCCCCAATGGCCTTTCCGGGTTTTGGGCAGTTCAATTCCCGAATTAGGCAATACCCTCCAGGGAACTGATGCATTAAATCCCCTATTTGCCAGTGTACTGATTCCCATTGCGTTAATGGCATTGCTGCTGGGACATCCTAGTTGGAAATGGTTCGCCATTGGTTCAACTTTAGGTGTAGCAGCGTGCTTAACTACAAGTGCATTTTTCGAGCCGACAGTTTGGGGATTGGGAAGTGGTAACTTAGCACGTCTCTTCCTCATTGCTAATGCCCTAGTCTGTTATGGACTTGTTCGTTTAGCATTGAAAAACGAAGAAAAAATAGCATAAATAGGGAATGGGGACTATGTATCTGGGATTGAGATTGGGAAAATTCTTCTCCAGTCCCCAGTCCCCAGTCCCCAGTCTCCAGTCCCCAACTCAGCACTTTTATGAGCATTACAATTACAGGTACAGTCGAACGTCGTGATATTGGTACGGGCGCATGGGCGTTAGTTACAGAAGAGGGCGTTACTTACGAAATCCTCAGAGGGGCTGACAAAGACCTACTCAAAGCGGGACAAAAAGCAAAAGTTAAAGGGCAGGTGCGTGAAGATATCATGACAACTGCCATGATTGGCCCTGCCTTAGAGGTCAAATCTTTTGAGGTAATTAGTTCTGATTAGCTGTGGAATTTAGAACCTCTTGCAGACGACTTCTAAATTCCCCTTTGGGATGACCTCCTTTTACTTCACCAACAATCTGAAATTCCCCCTCTGGAGAATTGCAGAGGATGTAAGTAGGCCATCCCATTTCTGATTTATCGGGATATTGAGTCAATAAAATCTTGCGATACTTGCGGTAAGCAGTCGTATCTTGCATTTTTACATCGATAAACTCTAAACCCAGTTCTTCAGCCACCTTTTTGTCATAAAAAGACATTTTGTGGCAGATGCCGCACTCTTCTGAAGAGAACTTAATTACAGCTAAACTCATGGGTTGGCTACTCTTTGATTATAAACAAAGTTTTTGAGCATAATGCCATGAAATATTACCATATAGCTGGTCATTAGTGTCAATCTAAGGCTGAAACCCCGATCCAGTATTTTTTCCTTATCCAAATCTCGATAAAAATAAGGTGCGTTAGCTTTCTTTGTAACGCACCATCTATTAGCAATTGCAGATTAATAAATCCGCATACTTTATTCTTCTGGCTCTAAATCGACTTCTTCCTCTTCATCTTCGTCACTAGCTTTAGCGACAGAGTTAGCAGAAACAACAGCACCTTTATCTAGCTTTTCACGCACTAGTTTCTTAATTTCTTCAGCAAATTCAGGCTTTTCTTCTAGATACTTAATGGCGTTATCTCGTCCTTGGGAGATATTATCGCCGTTGTAACTATACCAAGCTCCTTTGCGGATAATAATGCCAGTTTCTTCTGCTAAGTCAACAAGACAACCCAAGGTAGAAATGCCTTTACCAAAAATAATGTCAAATTCCGCTATTCTAAAAGGCGGCGCTACTTTATTTTTGGCGACTTTGACTTTAACGCGATTACCAAATTCATCAGTACCTTTTTTCAAGGTTTGAATTCGCCGAATATCCAAACGCACCGAAGCGTAAAATTTCAATGCGTTACCGCCAGTAGTCGTTTCTGGGCTACCGTAAGTAACACCGATTTTTTGTCGCAACTGGTTGATGAAAATTACTGTACAACCAGATTTACCAATATTGCCAGTAATCTTACGTAGGGCTTGGCTCATTAACCGCGCTTGCAGACCAACGTGAGCATCGCCCATATCGCCTTCAATTTCAGCACGGGGAACCAATGCTGCTACTGAGTCTATAACTACAATATCAACCGCAGCCGAGCGAACAAGTTGATCGACAATTTCTAAAGCTGATTCGCCAGTGTCAGGTTGGGAAATCAACAAATTGTCAATATCTACACCCAATGCAGCAGCATAAGTAGGGTCTAGGGCGTGTTCAGCATCAACAAAGGCAGCAATACCGCCATTTCTTTGCACTTCGGCGAGCGCGTGTAGCGCTACTGTAGTTTTACCAGAACTTTCCGGCCCATAAATTTCAATTACCCGACCTTTGGGTAAACCACCACCCAATGCTAAATCTAGGGTAAGCGCTCCACTGGAAATCGTTTCCACCCGCATCCGGGTAGCATCGCCCAAGCGCATGATTGCTCCTTTACCAAAGCTGCGCTCAATCTGGTTTAGCACCATAGTCAGTGCTTTTTGCTTGCCAGAAGTATCGGTGTTGATAGCCATTCCTGCCTCTAATGCCTCTTAATATATGGTTTTAAGGAGTGTTGGTGTCGGAGTTTGAGTAGAACAGATATACTATTTTAACCAGAAAATTCTGGAATAGGACTTCTCAAATCAAAAAAAGGGGTGTGACAAGATCGTAACTCGATCGCTACCAAATTAGGGTAGCTCTGCACAATGATACCAACTTACATTCAGAGATAGCTTCTTTTTGGCTGGGTAAGCAAGGGTTTTCAAAGAAAAAATTACCTAAACAACTGACCTGACGCAATGTACATAGTTAGACTGCTTGATTTTGGAGAGATAAAAGCTTAGTACAATGCGACGCGATCGATAAACCATTGAATTTTGCTGACTTATAACATAAATCGCAGTAGTCTCCGACATCGATAAGTTTAGTAAAGTTAGCGTTTTTATTAAATCTAGACTGTTGGCATAGGAATTTTATACCGATAGAATGGTGATATAAATCACATTTATTATTCTAAGCAAACGTGAATAAGTCACAGGCTATTAAGCTACTTGAAAGTGAGGCATGGACAAAAGCAGATGCTATGCGTGCTTTGGAAGTAATTGACTTTAGTACCAATCCTGATGAGATTACCATTCGTAGAGCTATTTCGCGTTTTGCTGGTTCTGAATTAATTAAGCGTCAGCGTCTTCAGGCTGTTCAGAAAGGACTGGTAACGAAAAAAACTAAAGAGATTGAGTTGAAGGAGCAAGAATATGCTGCCAAAATTGACCAATTTAATAAATATCTAAAACAGGAAAGAGAAAAATACGAAGTTGAAATTCAAACTTTGTCTCAGACAAATAAAATTTCAGAAGTTGAAATCAAGAAAATATATTCTCAAAATAAAAACTTAACAGAAGTAAATGAGCAACTTCAAAAAGACAATAAAGCTATGAAAAGTTTAGTTGATCAAATTAGGCTTCAGCTAGCTATGAATACTAAAAAAATTCTCCAATATGAAGATAGTGAGATTCGCAAGGCAGTTATTACTTTTTTTAAATGGACGCTAGGCTAAAGGGCTGATTCTATGACTGACAAAAAGGGGAAAAAAAGAAATTTTAAAGGAATGAGTTATCGTGATGTTCAACGTGCTAACTCAAAGAATCGAACTAAGCTTCATAAAGAAGATCGATTTTTCTTAAAAGAAAAACTTTATAAAAATATTGGATGGAATAATGTTATTAATCTTTATCAAAGAATAGAGGAAATTTTAAATAGATATCAGATTGAGGATTTAACGCTTGAGGAATTATTTTTAGAGGTTGATCGTATTGGAAATAAATACCTTACGATTAAAGAGATAGAAAATTTCAATCAAAATTTCTCTAGAGAAGTCAATGAAATTTCAGACGAAATAGATAAGCAGTTTCCTGATACAGAAATACAATTTATTGATTTTAGTAAACAGACTAGCAAAAGATATCAAAAAAAATCTAATCAAAAGTCATATAGAACTCTAAAATTTTAGTGAGAAAGATAGTGAGTCTTAAAGATAAAGAACTTAAAGAATTATTTGAGCTTGCGGATAAAATTGGTAGCAAGCGATATAACAGACTAACTAATCAAGATTTTGAAAATTATAGAAAATTCGATTACTGGCGATATGTTAATGGACATTTTGAGTGTGGAACAACTCAAGAAAGTAAAGATTGGGTGAGGGAAAATTCCAACTGGTACTGTCCAATTTGTGGATATCACTACTCTGATAAAGGTGGTAAGAACATAGATCACAAGCTACCTCGGTCACAGTATCCTTGGTTATCAATGGAATTCAAGAATTTATGGGTCATTTGCGAGGTTTGTAACAAAGAAAAGGGTGAAATGCATTGGTACAAATATGAACACTATATATTTGTTCACTATCCCGATATTTATCTTGCTGTAAAAATGGCACGTCCTAGCCAGTTACTCCAGTCTCTAAAATATTAAACCAAATAGAATAGCGTAATCAGTTATTACTTTTATACCTACTGGGAAATTTAACATTCAATAAATAGTTTTATATTTGCATTAGAGCATTTAGCTAATGGCGAAACTTGATGGCATTTCATCCATTTACATTGTTGCTATAAACGCCAGTTATCTAGCTTTAGTGAATAATTTAAATCCTGAATCCTTTGATAATGAGATAAATTACCCGTAACTAAAGTTAGATTATGACTGATGGCAATTGCAGCAATCATACAATCGGGATAACCAATTCTTTTTCCGGTTGTCTCCAAATCAGCGTAGATTTTTCTCGCTAATACTGCTTCTGTCAAGTCAAAGGATAATATTTCCTGTGAATTCAGTATAGCTAAAAATTGCTGAAGACGTTTTTCTTGCTTACGTTTTTGCCAGCCTTCTACAATTTCCATGACTGTAATTGCAGAAATTGTATATTTATTAAACTGATGTAAGTAACTATTGGCTTTGACAATAATAAGAGGATTTACTCGTTTAATAATTTCTGAAAGAATATCCGTATCAAGTAGAGACTTTTCTACTTCATTCATCTGTTTCAGTATATCCTCTTTTTTCCATCGCTTCAGCAACAATTTCATCAACAATTTCTGGAACATCAGCATATAATCCCATTAAAGGATTGTTTTTCTCCTGAACTTCTGCTAAACGTTCAATTACGTGACTAATCAATTCTGATAAAGTTGATTTATTGACTATTGCCAGAGTTTTTGCTCGTTCAAAGGTGAGTCTGTCTAGTTCAAGTTCTATTCTTTCCATTATCGTTTTAAACTCTATTTAGTGATTAATTTAAGTCTAATAGATTTTTCGGATATTTTCAGTTTGATTATTCAACAAAATAGCTATCAATTAATGTTATTTGCTAAAATTTGATTAGGCTTTTGCTTTCGTATATCTTTGATGACTCTCGACCTTCCCGACTCTCTGATTCTCGATACAGCGCTTTCAGTATCTGGATTAACTGACTATATCCGCTTGCTGTTAGAGCAAGATGAACAATTACGGCAAGTTTGGGTAACTGGCGAAGTTTCCAGTGCTAACAACCATCGCAGCGGTTTATTTTTCACGTTGCAAGATCCCGATCGCACCGCCGGCATTAAGTGTGTAGTATGGAATAGCCAATTGCCAAAACTCGCCCAAATGCCTGTTCCTGGCGAACAGATAATCATTTTGGGCAGCATTCGCGTTTATCCACAACGGGGAGAGTATCAGTTATCAGTTTGGCAGACTTTACCTGCTGGTGTTGGTTTACAAGCACTGCGCTATCAACAACTCAAAAATCGCTTGCTGGCTGAGGGGTTATTCGACGCGCAAAGAAAGCGATCGCTCCCAACCCACCCCCAAACGATCGCTGTTGTCACTTCACCAACGGCGGCTGCTTGGGGCGATATTCAAAAAACTCTCAAGCAAAGGTATCCAGGTTTACACGTTTTATTTTCTCCGGCGACCGTACAAGGCGAGCAAGCACCAGAATCTATCGTCAAAGCAATTGAGCGGGTGGAAAGAGATGGGCGCGCCGAAGTGCTAATTTTATCGCGGGGTGGTGGCGCGGTGGAAGAATTGGCTTGTTTTAATGATGAACGAGTGGTGCGATCGCTTGCTACTTGTTCTATTCCTGTAATTACTGGGATCGGCCATCAACGAGATGAATCTTTAGCAGATTTAGTCGCAGATGTATGTGTGCATACACCGACTGCGGCAGCAGAAATGGTTGTGCCATCACTTTCAGAGTTATATACTGAACATCGGCAGCGAGTTGTCGCTCTACATGACGCGGTACATGACTTTAGGGAAAATGCTGAAAATAAACTGCAAGTATTACGTAATCGTTTGCGACGTTTGCGGTTAGATCGGCAAGTGCAGCAGGAAGTGGAAAAGCTAGCTTGGAAGCGTCAGCATTTGGTGCAAATTACCACGGGGCGATCGCAGCAAGCAACGCAGCATTTAGAATTATTGCGGCAGAAGTTGGCTAGTCTTGACCCGAAAGCGGTGTTACAGCGTGGTTATGCGGTGGTGAGAAGGGAAGATGGGGCGATCGCTCGTTCGGCGGCGGAGTTGGAAGTGGGGCAAGAGTTAGTGATTCAGTTGGGGCAGGGTGAAGTTAAAGTGAAGGTTATGGAAGTGAACGAACCGCACAGACGCAGAGGACGCAGAGAGATTAATGGTTAAACGTAAAGGTGCTTCTAGTTCTGAGGAAGGTTGGAATTATGAGGCGAAGGTTGCTGAAATCGAGGGAATTATTACTCGCATTGAGGCGGGTGAATTGGAATTGGAAGCTGTGTTTGACCAATTTGCAACTGCTGTAGAGTATTTGCGTCAGTGCGAAGGTTTTTTGCAGCAGCGACAACAGCAGGTAGATTTGTTGATTGAAACATTAAGCCAAGAGTAGATGCCAAAGACTCTAGTTTGAGTCTAGGCTAGTGTGAATACAGGACTCAAAATCTTACTTAGATATAAAGAGTTTCTGCCTCCTGGAAGCCAGAGTTCTAATGAAGAGTTGGATAAACAGAGAATGACTGATGAGATCATTGATTTGACAAACTGCGATCGCGAACCGATCCACATTCCCAGTTTGATCCAGCCTCACGGGGTTTTACTGGTTTTGCAAGATCCTACCCTGGAAATCGTTCAGGTGAGCAGTAATACTCAGCAAGTTATTGGTCGTCAACCTGATGATTTGCTGGGCAAGTCGCTATCAGATTTACTCAATGTCAAGCAAATTAAACTAATTCAACAATGTCTTGCAGAGGATTTTGAGAGCGTTAATCCCCTAAATATAATCATCAAACATCAAAATAAATCAATTCATTTTGATGGCATTGTCCATCGTTTAGATACTATTATTCTTCTAGAATTGGAGCCGAAAAAAGCGAAGGAAAAAACAGGTTTTTTTGACTTTTATCAACAAGTAAGAGGAACCATTACCCGCATCCAAAAAGCACCAACGTTGCTAGAAATGTGCCAAATTGTGGTGACAGAAGTTCGGCGAATCGCTGGGTTCGATCGCGTTATGGTCTACCGATTCGATCGCGAAGGAGCAGGCAGGGTCATTGCTGAAGACACCAATCAGGAAACGCCCTATTTGGATTTACACTATCCGCCCTCTGACATTCCCAAGCAAGCCCGACAGCTATACACCTTAAACTGGCTGCGGCTAATTCCAGATGCTAGCTACCAGCCTGTCACCTTAATTCCAGCGAACAATCCCTTGACAAATCAACCGCTCGATCTCAGTTTATCTATATTGCGGAGTGTTTCTCCGATTCATCTAGAGTACCTGCAAAATATGGGCGTGACTGCCTCTATGTCTATTTCTTTAATGCACGAGCAAAAGCTTTGGGGATTGATTGCCTGTCACCATTCGTCACCCAAATATATTTCTTACAATATCCGCACCATCTGCGAGTTCATTGGACAGGTGATGTCTGTGGAACTAGCAAATAAAGAAGCAAGTGAAGATATTGATTACAAAAGTCAATTAAAGTTATTACAAACTCAATTTGTCGAAGGCTTGTCTCAGGCTGAGTATTTCCTGGATGGTATGGTGCAAATGAAATCTCAATTACTCAATCTGGTCAGCGCCACAGGAGCGGTGATATGTAATGGCGACCAGTATATTCAAGTGGGTAAAACGCCATCACAGTCAGAGATTCACGCCTTACTTGATTGGATTAAACCTCAACTGCATCATAACTTGTTTGAGACGCGATCGCTTACGAAAAATTACTCTGCTGCTGAATTATTTAAAGCGATCGCTAGTGGCGTGTTAGCTCTGGAAATTTCCAAAGTTCACCACAATTATATTCTCTGGTTTCGTCCAGAGGTGATTCAAACGGTGAATTGGGGCGGCAACCCCAACAAGCCTGTGGAAGTTTTCTCAGATGGCAGTTTAAGAATGTCTCCTCGCAAATCCTTTGAATTATGGCAAGAAACGGTGCAAGGAGCTGCCCTACCCTGGAAACCCTGTGAAATTGAGGTGGTAACTGAACTGCGAAGCCTGATTGTGGGCGTTGTGTTACGGCAGGCAGACAAACTGGCATCGATGAATTTTGAATTACAACGGAGTAACGAAGAACTTGATTCTTTTGCTTACGTTGCTTCTCATGACCTGAAAGAACCGCTGCGAGGCATTCACAACTACGCTAACTTCTTAATGGAAGATTATGCAGACGTACTAGATAATGATGGAATTGCCAAACTGCAAACCTTGGTGCGGCTGACGCAGCGAATGGAAGACCTGATCAATTCTCTCCTCCATTTCTCGCGGTTGGGACGCGCCGAACTGATCAGGGAATCAGTGAATCTGAATGAGTTAGTGCCCCAAGTAATCGCCATTTTGACCATTTCTCGACCGCAGAGCGAAGTTGAGTTTCGCATTCCTCAACCCCTGAAGAGCGTTCAAGGCGATCGCGCTCAGATTAATGAACTGTTCAGCAACCTGATTAGCAACGCTATTAAGTACAATGATAAACCTAAGAAATGGGTCGAAATAGGTTTTATTGAAGGCAATGGGGAAAGCAAAGTTGCTTCTAATTCTGTAACTTTCTACGTTCGTGATAACGGTATTGGCATCCCCCAAGAACATCTCGACAAAATCTTTCAAATCTTCCGCCGCTTACATGGACGGGATGACTTTGGCGGTGGGACTGGCGTCGGGTTAACCATTGCCCGTAAAATTGTGGAACGTCATGGTGGTAGAATTTGGGTGGAATCTACACTCACTGAAGGTAGTATGTTTTACTTTACCCTGTCGGCAGAGGCAAAAACATGACTCAAATTTCAGCCTCCCCGATCCTGGAAAAGCCACTACTTTTAATTGTCGAGGATAGCAATGAAGACTTTGAGGCACTGCAAAGATTTCTAGGGCGTTCTACCATTGCGATCGCTATTCAGAGGTGTGTGAATGGAGAAGAAGCCTTGGCGTTTCTTTATCGCACTGGTAGCTATGTGGAGCGCAAAAGTGCGCCCCGACCCGGCTTGATTGTGCTTGACTTGAACCTACCCGGAACCGATGGACGAGAAGTGTTACGCCGGATTAAACATGATGATAACTTGAAGATGATTCCGGTGGTGGTGTTTACTACCTCTAATAATCCCAAAGATATTGAAGTATGTTATCAATATGGTGTCAACAGCTACATCGTTAAACCAATCAATTTTGCTCAACTGAAAAGAGATATTCAGATGCTTGTGGAATACTGGTTTGAAGTGACGACACTGCCTGATTATCCCAAGGATTAGTCATGAATCATATCATGTCCGATTAAAGACTTATCGTTAAGACCGCAGGGGAGCAGCACTTCTGCTACGCTCAGTGACCGAGGGGCAGGGGGAAAGAGGGTTTTCTGGTTTCTGCATAGATTACGGGAATTATAACTAATTAACCGGACATGATATCAGAGATCGCCCATTGTCTTAATTGTTGATGATTGCCAGAAGATTGAGAACTCTATCTGCGATATTTACTGCGTGACCAGGAGTATTCCCATAGCATTTTAGCTCGACTTTATCCACGATTAAGAACTCGGTTTTCTGTATCCGGCAAAAACCCTAGCTGTTTAGCAAATAGTTTTTCCACATTACAGATTATCGATGAAGTTAAAAAGTAAAACTACTGTCCCATAAAGGTTGCATTCAAAAATACAGCATTTTGCGATCGCACTTGCAGAATGTGGATTATATCTTATATATAGGAATCATATTTGATTTTTGAACAAGACTCATACCAATTCAAAATTCACGCATTCAAAATTAGGGAAGCTAGACAGAACAAAGGTATGTCCCTATGTATCTGTCGCATTCTTTTTTGAAATTGGTATCAGTACGTATTTATCCCTTTTTTCTGTACCCTGTTCTCCTTTCCCTCTCCACGCAAGAAAATTCTCCGAATCAAATCGGATTCCTATATATATTACTTATTGAGTACATTTGCAATTGTAATAATGGCGATCGCATTCAATTTATAACAGAATTTAAACACGAGAATATTAGAAGATTCAAATTCCTTAATTATAAGCTTTACAGCGATTTTTTCTCCCAAATGATTTAGGATTGCTATTACGATCTTCATAGAAAATTTGTATGATTGAATGAATATTTATAGATGATTCTCTGGCAAAAGTGATATAAATTTTATAAGTAAGTTAAGAATTAAATTATACATTAATGTTATTAAATAAGTTGACGCAAAGCAGATGTAAAGAGCGAGCCAATAAATCTATCAACTATGCTAAAATCCAGGTATGATGAGGGTTTTAGCATTTTTATTTTAAATGTCAATTTTCTATGCCAACCTGCAAATGTGGGTTAACATCTACTTGATTAATTAATTCACAATGTCTCAGCAACAGCGCGCTCTCTTAATTGTCGATGATTCCCCAGAAGATCGAGAACTCTATCGGCGGTATTTACTGCGCGATCGCGAATATTCGTACACTATCCTAGAAGCAACGCTGGGACAACAGGGGCTAGAACTTTGGCAGCAACATCAGCCCGATGTAGTATTGCTTGATTATCGATTGCCCGACCTGGACGGACTGGAATTTCTGGCACAATTGCAACCCTCGACCCAACAGCCTTGCCTACCCGTGATTGTCGTCACTGGTCAGGGCAATGAAGCGATCGCAGTTAAGGCAATTAAAGCGGGCGCACAAGATTATCTTGTCAAAGAGCAAATTACCCCAGAAGGGCTGCAAATAGCAGTAAATGGGGCAATTGAAACAGTGCAGCTACGCACCCAATTACAACAGCGTATTGAACGAGAGCGCGTAGTCTCACATATTACCCAAAAAATTCACCAATCGCTAAATCTGGATGAAATTCTTCAGACAACTGTAACCGAAGTGCGAGAATTTCTGCACACCGATCGCGTCTTGGTTTTTCAGTTAAACCCTGATGGTAATGGCACAGTAGTAGCAGAATCGGTTGGGGCAGAGTGGCAATCGCTGCTCTCCCACACTATGTACGATCCCTGCCTCGCGGAAAACTACCTTGCATGGGATCGACCAGGAGTAAGCTACGATCCCGCCTTTGTCGAGAATTATATCCAACGCTATCGTCATGGTTACGTAACGGCAATATTTGATATTCAGGATAGCGGTATTGACCCCTGCCACATTGAATTGTTGGCTCAGTTTCAAGTAAAAGCTAATCTGGTGGTGCCAATTATTTACGACGATCGCTTTTGGGGATTGCTAATTGCTCATAATTGTGCAACTCCTCGAAGGTGGCAACCCTTAGAGATCGATTTGCTCAAAGAACTGGCGATTCAAGTTGGCATTGCAATTCGCCAAGCAGAACTTTATCAGCAGGCGCAGAATGAACTGACCGATCGCAGACGAGTAGAAGCAGAACTACGGGAGAGCGAACAACAGTTGCGATTGGCACTGTCAGCTTCTCGGATGGGAACGTGGAACTGGAACATCCAAACCGGAAAAATTTCCTGGTCGGATAACCTGGAAGGCTTATTTGGACTGGAGCCAGGAGAATTTGACGGTTCATTCGAGAAGTTTGCCGCGCGAGTCCACCCTCAAGATCGCGATCGCGTACTGACAGCCGTCGAGCTTGCTGTCGTCAGCGGAGAAGACTATGACATTGAATTTCGGGTAGTGCATCCCAACGGTAAAATTCGCTGGGCATTAAGCCAGGGTAAGGTGCTCTACGACCAACAGGGGCAACCAGTTCAGATGGCCGGTATCGATCTAGATATCACCGAACGCAAACGGTCAGCCGAAACTCTGCGCGAGAGTGAGGAACGTTTTCGGCAGCTTGCAGAAAATATTGATGCGGTGTTCTGGATCAAAGAAGTGTCGGAAAATCGAGTCAGCTATGTTAGTCCTGCATATAAACGACTGTGGGGATTGAAGCCGCAAGAATTGTATCAAGGACAACAAACATGGATCGATCGCATCCATCCAGAGGATCGAGAATCTACAGACAGAGCGTTTCATGAAAAAGCTGCCGCAGGTAAATTTGATGAGGAATATCGGATTATTTTACCCAATGGTAATATTCGCTGGGTTCACGATCGCTGCTTTCCCCTGCGAGATGAAACAGGAGAGATTTATCGGTTTGCCGGGATTGCCGAAGACATCAGCGATCGCAAACAGGCAGAGCAAGCTTTGCGAAACAGTGAAGAACGCCTGCAAATGGCATTGGAAGGTTCTGGTGGCGGTCTATGGGATTGGAACATTATTACTAATGAAGATTATTTAAGTTCCAGGTGGCTGGAAATGCTGGGATATGAAAAAGGAGAGTTACCGGATGACTTTAGCAGTTGGAAGCGACTAATTCATCCTGATGATAAAGTTTGGGTGATGGAACGGTTGAATGCCCATCTTCAGGACGATTCGGTGTCTTACAAATTTGAATACCGGATGTTAACCAAGTCTGGGGAGTGGAAATGGATTGCCAACCACGGAAAAGTGGTTTTGCGCGATCGACTGGGCAATCCCCTGCGAATGGCAGGCATCCATCATGATGTCACAGATCGCAAACAGGCAGAGCTTGCTTTGCGCCAGAGTGAAGAATTTAAGAACCGCATTTTAGAAAGCAGTACTGACTGCATCAAGGTATTAAGTCTTGATGGGCGGCTTCTGTACATGAATACAGGTGGACTGTGTTTGATGGAAATTGATAACTTAAATTCCTATCTTAATACTGAATGGCTCTGTTTCTGGGAAGGTAGTTCTCGGCAACAGGCAGAGGAGGCACTCGCTGCCACAAAAACAGGCAAAGTCAGCATTTTTCGCGGATACTGCCCAACTGCAAAAGGTACTCCGAAATGGTGGGAAGTGGTCGTTAGCCCGATCTTGGATGCCTCTGGCCAGCTGGAACGAATCTTGTTGATTTCACGAGATATTACCGATCGCAAAAAGATAGAACTGCTATTGCAGGAGAGCGAAGCCCGGTTGAAATTGGCGTACAAAGCTACACAATCGGGATTATGGGACTGGGACATTATCCGCAACAGAGCTCATGTATCTGAAGAGTACATTAATTTGTTTGGGCTTGACCCAAGCACAAAGGAAATCACTTATGAACTGTGGTTAAGTATCCTGCACCCAGACGATCGCACCTCAGCCGATGAAGCGGTGACTCACACCATCCAGCAACACCAAGAACACTATGAAGATGATTTTCGGATTATACATCCTGATGGCATTCGCTGGTTAGCGGCTAGAGGTCAGGTTTTCTACGATCTTGCGGGCAATGCAATCCGGATGGTAGGCAACGTCCGGGATATCACCGCTCGCAAACAAGCTGAAATCGAACGCGATCGCCTATTTCAACTAGAACAAGCAGCCAGAGCCGAAGCCGAACGCGCCAATCGAATCAAAGATGAGTTTCTGGCGATTCTCTCCCATGAATTGCGATCGCCTCTCAACCCGATTATCGGCTGGACAAGACTGCTGCAAACTCGCAAATTTAGTGAAACGAAAACGGCTGAAGCTTTAGCTACCATCGAACGCAACGCCAAACTACAAACTCAACTGATTGATGACTTGCTCGATGTAGCCAAGATTCTCCGGGGCAAACTCAGCATCGATGCGGCTCCTGTAAATTTGGCATTTGTGATTGAATCTGCGCTCGACACAGTAAATACAGCCGCCCTTTCCAAATCAATTGTGTTGCATTCAGTACTGCCGAATATTGGGCAAGTCTCTGGAGATTCCAACCGCCTGCAACAGATCGTTTGGAATTTACTTTCCAACGCGATCAAGTTTACTCCCAAAGGCGGACGGGTAGAAACCAAATTAGAGCGAGTTGACGATCGCGCACAGATTATCGTTAGTGACACTGGTAAAGGCATTAACCCAGATTTTCTCCCGTATATTTTTGAATCATTCCGTCAAGAAGATGTCTCAATTACTCGCAAGTATGGCGGGTTGGGATTGGGGTTAGCGATCGTCCGGCAGTTGGTTGAGGCGCACGGTGGCACCATCACGGCTGATAGTCCAGGTGAAGGCTTGGGAGCCACTTTTACAGTTCAGTTGCCACTGCTGAATGTGGAACCGGAAATCAAGCAGACAGATGAGTTGCCACAACCAGCACTCGAACTCAGCGGGATTCGAGTCCTCACAGTTGATGATGACCCCGATGCCCGTAAGCTATTAACAGTATTGCTTGCTGAATACGGCGCGCAAGTTTTGACTGTTGCTTCTGGGGCAGAAGTTTTAGCAAACTTAGAATCCTTTCAACCTGATGTCTTAGTCAGTGATATTGGGATGCCCGAAGTCGATGGCTATTCTCTGATTCAACAAATCCGCGCTTTAACTCCCGAAAAAGGGGGAAAGATTCCCGCGATCGCTTTGACTGCTTATGCTAGAGTTGAGGATTCCCAGCGAGCCATAAGCAGTGGCTATCAACGGCACGTTACCAAGCCCCTCGATCCAGAAGAGTTAGTTGAAGCTGTGGTGGCACTTGCACGCGGTAAACTAAACCATCTCATTCCTGAAAATGATTAGGTTTATTTAACCTTCAATCAACATCTGTGTTTGGATTGACCTTCAAAAGTACTTCTCGAATAATGGCAGAGGACTCCTTGGCAGAGTGTGCCTCCTCTTTGAATCGTGCCGCCAAGGTTTGATTGCGAGCCTCCATCCTTGAAGCCATACGATGTGATAAAGAAGCTTTCTCTTCCAATGCCCTCAAAGCGATCCATAGTGCATCCTCCAGCTTATCAGACTGCGTAGCCAGCAAAGTTTCTGCGGAATAAGCATGACCCGTGCGGCAGCGAAAGCGCAACAAATTTCCCTCTTCGAGTTCCCAGAGGATACCGCCGCAGTCAGGACAGCCAAAGGTTGATGGTTTACCAGGTCGATTGCTTTCGTTTTCTATTGCTTCCAAATCCAATTGCACTATTTTAGATTCAAACTCCATCTCGTTAGGTACTGGGTTTTCCGGTTGTATTTCCATTGCCGTATTAACTAGAGCTACTAAAGTAGAAGGAATATCTGAAAGTGGCAGAATATGGTCAATATCTTTTACGTTCTCGATCGCATTACGTGGCATATCAGGATACAAAGCATCGTCAGGATTTTGGACAATTGCCACACCACGCCGCATTTTTACAGCCATTAGTCCCGCCGTGCCGTCGTCAAGCAGACCTGTTAATAGCACAGCAATCACTCGCTGCCCATAAGTTCGCGCTGCACTGCGAAACAATGGATCGATAGCAGGACGACAACGGTTTTCTTTTGCACCCCGCGTCAAACGCAAATATCCTTTTTCTACCAGTAAATGGTGGTCAGGCAAAGCGACATAAATCCCACCAGGAACAATAGCTTCGCCGTCCTGAGCGTGAAACACTGGCAACTTGCCAGCACGACTTAATATTTGTGGCAGAAGACTCTTGCTGTGACTTGATATATGAAGGACTATAATTACAGCAGCATTGAGATCGGGCGGCAAATGCTTGACTAGATAAGTCAGCGCCTCAACTCCACCTGCTGATGTTCCAACGACTATAATATTGTGTTCAAGCATTAATGTAACAATTTCACTAGTATAGCAGCGTCGGCAACAAAAGCACATTTACCGCCAGTCTTAACATTAACGCAACCAAAGAATTTGCTCACCTAGCTTTGAGAAGATTATATTCTTTTTTGAGAAATAGGATTTTAGACAATAGCACGAAATGCAATTTCGCATCTTTAAAAGGGTTTTAAATACTTATCTGCTGAATAAACATCTGATGCTCTACTGAACTTAGCCCTTTTTGCAACACTGCCAAAACTTGTTGCATATTTCCTGCAACTAATGCTGATACATCAAGCCACAATCCCGGAAACACTTGACTTTGAATTATCCCTAACGCATTTGGGATCAGTGCTACGTATTCACCATTTTGCAAGCTGAACCAACTAACAGTGCTATCAAAAACCTGCCAAACAATATATTCCTGAATGCCATTGCGACGATAGGCACGTTTTTTATCATACAAATCTTTGCTAGCACTGCTGGCGGCAACTTCTGCTACTAATTCTGGCGCACCTTCCACGTATCCATCAGTACTTAGATGAGACGATCCGCCACACGCTGCATCGATTAACAAAATTGCATCAGGTTGAGGTTCATTATCTAAATCTAGCCGCACAGTTGGATTATCGCCCAATCTGACACCAGGTGTGGCTACTTTATAATTTCCCAGCCAAATCATTAAATTACCATGC
Organism: Nostoc sp. DedSLP03; assembly: GCF_034530815.1. Classification (NCBI taxonomy): domain Bacteria; kingdom Bacillati; phylum Cyanobacteriota; class Cyanophyceae; order Nostocales; family Nostocaceae; genus Nostoc; species Nostoc sp. DedSLP03. Next base: position 47,304 of record NZ_JAVRCK010000002.1, on the reverse strand, counting down.
GGTTCGGCATGTGGTTCAAAACGCAAAGGCGATCCCACGTAAACGACTCCTTCAATCAATTCGGCTTTCTTAAGGTTGGGCATGGCATTATAGCGACGCTCAAACTCTGGACGAATGAGGCGATCGCCACTCTCAAGAGGCGGAATGTCGGAGGGAGAATCAGTTGGAGTCGAATGTTGTGAAGAGGTGTTGACCACGAGCACAGGCAGTAGAGGTGGTTAAATTGATTGTATCGTAGTCGATTAAGCCAAAGAGACGTAGTACTAAGTCTCTACATTGTTTTTTGGTGCTAAGTCTCTTTCGACATCGCTCAAATTTAAACATTAGTTGTCAAAATTTGAGCGTTTGCAGCTAATGTTCTTCCATGTATAAGAAAGGTTTAAGTATTTGCAGTTAATGTATAATTATTTTTTGCAAAGGCTTAATACTTTGCAGCTAATGTTCTTCCATGTATAAGAAAGGTTTAAGCATTTGCAGCTTATGTATAATTATTTTTTGGAAAGGCTTAATACTTTGCAGCTAATGTTCTTCCATGTATAAGAAAGGTTTAAGCATTTGCAACAATCATTGTAATGGACTTATAAATCTATTTTTTACCTGAAATATAACAGATATCTTAAGAAGCTAGGGTGTACACACAAGTCCTAAAAAACTTGGTTTGATGAGGCTTGACTCGTTCCCAAGCGCCGCTTGGGAACGAGATAATGAACCAGTGAAATCGGAAATCGGAAGACTATATTATTAGAAGCTAAAAAATAATAGCCTAATCTTGTAAGAAATAATATGGGAATGATAGGACACTATAGACGTATCACACCCAATCGACTTACTGAATTACAAAATAATCCAGAGTCTATTGTTACCTTTTTATTCTCTGATGACGAGGCATCTGAATCAGATGGGCGCTATCTCAATATTGACAAGACATGGCATGGTCTCCATTTTTTACTTACTGGATCGGCACTCCCAAACGATCCGCCTTTAACAAATGTTGTCATGGGCGGTACTCCACTAGGCGATCCAGAAAACCCAGATTTTGATTTTGGCCCAGCCCGCTTCCTCTCACCTCAAGAAGTACAAGAAGTAGCAAAAGAATTAAGCAAGATTTCCAAGACCGATCTGGAAGCCCGCTTCGATCCTTCAGCACTTTTGACAGCAGACGTTTATCCACATATATGGCAAGAAGGAAAGGAAGCACTAGAGTACATAACTGATTACTATATCTACGTGGTAGAGTTCTTTCAAGAAGCAGCTAAGTGTGGTGATGTAGTTTTGTTATACATATCCTGAGCTTTACATAGAATACAGTTTAGTTAAGCATTAATCCTCTAATTTACTGTCTGATACAATATTTTGTTTTCAACAAAGAAATCTCTTGCAAAAGCCCCTTCACGCGGTAGAATAACGAGATTTTGCAAGAGGTATTAATCATGAAACCATTTCTGTTTGTAACCGATTTAGATGACACCCTCGTGTATCGCACCGTCGGTGATGACAGCGCTTTACCAGAACTAAATCAACTGTTGGAGAGACATCGCCAAGAATACGGTACTAAAATCGTTTATTCTACCGGGCGATCGCCTGTACTTTACAAAGAACTCCAAGCTCAAAAAAATCTTTTGCAACCCGATGCCCTCGTCCTATCTGTGGGTACAGAAATTTACCTTAATGGTACTGATACTCCAGACTCAGATTGGTCAGAAATCCTCTCTCCAGGATGGGAACGGGAAACTGTATTATCTATTACAAAAAAATATCCTCAGTTAGTTCGGCAACCAGATTCAGAACAGCGTCCCTTCAAAGTGAGTTGTTTTTTAGAACAAGAAGTATCTGCGAATGTTCTACCACAACTTGAAGCTGAGTTGCAAAAAGCTAAATTAAATGTAAAGTTAATCTACAGTAGCGGAATAGACCTTGACATTGTACCCCTGACCAGCGATAAAGGTCAAGCAATGCAGTTTTTGCGCCAGAAGTGGAAATTTGCAGCAGAACAAACAGTTGTCTGTGGTGATTCGGGTAATGATATTGCTTTATTTGCTGTAGGCAACGAACGGGGAATCATTGTGGGGAATGCCCGAAAAGAGTTACTCCAATGGCACAATGAGCATCCCGCAGACTATCACTACCTGGCAAAAGGATTTTGTGCAGGTGGAATTATCGAAGGCTTAAATTATTTTGGTCTCTTGTAATGATTAGTTATTTAAAAGGTATAGTCGCTGGTATCCAAACAATTGGCGCTAATCGCGTGATTCTGACTCTGGAAGTGAATGGCTTGGGGTATGATTTGCAAGTTCCCCAACGCCTAGCAAACCAGTTACCAGAATCGGGAGGAGTAACGCAAATTTTTACTCATTTGCAAATTCGTGAAGAAGTGCCCTTTCTTTATGGCTTTGCTTCCCCAGCCGAACGCGATTTATTTCGCCACTTGCTGACTGTCACAGGTATTGGTGCGGCCTTAGCGATCGCCCTTTTGGACACTCTGGAACTACCAGATTTAGTCCAAGCAATTATCGCTGGCAATACACAAATCCTCATTCAGGCTCCCGGTGTCGGTAAAAAAATCGCCGAACGCATCTGTTTGGAACTGAAAAGCAAATTAGTCGAGTGGCGCAAATCAGCCGGGTTCTTCGTCGCCACAGGCGGGCCAGCCCCAGGAATTCTCGAAGAAGTGCAAATGACTCTTTTCGCCTTGGGATATACTGCTCATGAGGTCAGTCACGCCCTGCATGTGGTCAGCGAAGACATCGGACTACCCAAAGATGCCTATGTCGAAGACTGGATTAAACAAGCGATCGCTCATCTCAGTAGCGAACAAGTTTAATTGTCATTTGTCATTTGTCATTGGTGAGCCAGTGCGGTCTTCTCCCAAAGGGAGAGGCTAGCGCCAAGGGGGTTTCCCCCATGAGCAACTGCGAACCCGAAGGGTCATTGGGAAAGAGGAGGCAGAAGGCAGCTATGCTGGAGGCAGAAGTTCTTTAATTTTGAATTTTGAATTTTGAATTTTGAATTCGGAGCGAAGCGACGCGATCCTTATGCTTGGCTAGAAAAGTCCTTAGCAACAATTCATCGGGCGGACTGGTATCGCTCAGTACAACCGATTGATGGTCGTTCGGGTGCAACGGTGGTTTTAGCTGGGCAAGAGGTAATTAATTTTGCCAGCAATGATTATTTGGGATTGGCTGGAGATGAGCGGTTGATAACAGCTGCAACTGCTGCGATCGCTGAATTTGGAACTGGTAGTACTGGTTCGAGATTACTCAGTGGGCATCGAGAGTTACACAGGGAGTTAGAAGAGGCGATCGCATCTACCAAACAAACAGAAGATGCTTTGGTATTTAGTTCCGGGTATCTAGCAAATTTGGGTGCAATTACCGCCCTTGTGGGCAAGCGCGATTTAATATTTTCTGACCAGTACAATCATTCCAGTCTGAAAAATGGAGCGATTCTTAGCGGTGCAGCAGTGGTGGAATATCCACACTGCGATCTGGCAGTATTGAAAACTCAGTTGAGTCAACAGCGACAAAACTACCGACGCTGTTTGATTCTTACTGATAGCGTTTTCAGCATGGATGGCGATTTATGTCCGTTGCCTGCACTGTTGGCGATCGCTGATGAATTTAGCTGTATGCTGTTAGTCGATGAAGCTCATGCCACTGGGGTACTAGGAAAAACTGGCGCTGGGTGCGTCGAACATTTTGGATGTACGGGAAAGCAGTTAATTCAAGTTGGCACTTTGAGTAAAGCTTTAGGTAGTTTAGGCGGGTATCTAGCAGGAAGTAGCGCCCTAATTGATTTCTTACGGAACCGCGCACCCAGTTGGATTTATACCACTGGGCTTTCACCTGCTGATACAGCCGCAGCCTTAGCAGCAATCAAAATAGTGCAACAAGAACCGCAACGCCGCGCCCAATTGTGGAGGAATATACATTACTTGAAAACTTTGCTGCAACAGTTACCTAACCTGAAATTGCTGCCTTCTGAATCACCTATATTATGTTTTCAATTGCCCAGTGCTACAGATGCGCTCAAAGCTGGAAAACAGCTAAGAGATGCTGGCATTTTTGCCCCAGCAATTCGTCCCCCCACAGTCCCCACAAGTCGAATCAGAATATCCGTGATGGCAACTCATGAAGCAGCACATATTGAAAAATTGGTAGCAGCGCTGAAGGAGTTTAGCTGGCGACAGTAGGGTATGATATCATGTCCGCATAATTAGTTACGATTCCCATAGTCATTGCACCCCACCCCCAACTCCTCCCCGCAAGCGGGGCTACGGTGTACACACATCTTTAAAAATCTTACCCACCCAATATTTCTGTTCAAGTGAAAATCCCACACTGAGCAAATATCCCGCCCTGAACTAAAGTTCCGGGCTGATAAGCCAAAGTCCTCTAAAAGAGGACTAAACAAGAAATTTAGTTTAGTCTTCTTTTAGAAGACTTTCGTTATGAGACTCGGAATTTATTCCGAGGCGGCATAGATACACTGCACCAACACTTGTGTGTACACCGTAGGCAAGCGGGGAACTCGGGGCCCCCTCTGGGGATTAGGGGCAGGGAGACAAAGCACAGCTTTGGCGGGGTGGGGTTCTTCGGGTTTAATAAGTGATTAAGCGGACATGATATGAGTTATAATGAACGAAGTTCAAAGGTGGATGAACGGGGTTCGCAATCTTCAATCCCTTTTACAAAACTGGTAATTGATTAAACAAAATCCAATAAAAACCAAGCTGCTGGACTGCTTGGTTAAATTGTTCAAAATCGACAGGTTTGACGATGTAGCTATTCACCCCAAGCTGGTAACTCTCGATCATATCCCGATCTTCAGCAGAAGAGGTCAGCACCACAACTGGAATCATTTGTGTACGTGGATCGGACTTGAGTTGGCGTAAAACTTCTAATCCACTTATCCTTGGCAGTTTCAAATCTAGCAAAATGACTTTGGGTTGATTCGTCATGCTACGGTGGGCGTACTCTCCCCGACAAAAGAGAAAATCTAAAGCTTCGGCTCCATCTTCAAGTAGTTGAATATTATTGCCAATTCTACCGCGACGCAATGCTCTGATAGTTAGCTCGGCATCAGTAGAATTATCTTCAACTAACACAATAGAAATTGGTTGCTCTAAAGATGGGCCATTGGGCCGATCGATGGGTTGGTCACTCATGGGTTATATTTACCCTTAAAGGGTGAAATAAAAGGTTGCGCCTCGATCGATCGCTGCTTCTGCCCAGATGCGCCCACCGTGGCGTTGAATAATGCGCTGCACGATCGCTAGTCCAATCCCCGTACCTGTAAACTCTTGTTCGCGGTGCAGACGTTGGAATACTCCAAACAGATTATTGGCATACTGCATATTAAATCCTGCTCCATTGTCTTTAATGAAATATACTCCTTCCCCATCCATAACCTCATAGCCCACTTGAATGTAAGCAGGGGATTTGTAGCGGGTGTATTTAATTGCATTCGATAACAGATTTATCCAGACTTGTTTGAGCAGTGAAGGGTCAGCCTGACATATAGGTAAATCGGCGATCGCAAATTCAATCTGACGATCCTTTAAATCTGAGGCTAAATCACTCAGCAATTGTTGAATTATCTCATTTGGCAAGACGGGCTGCCGAGTCATTTCCTTACGATCTAGGCGGGATAGGTTCAACAAATCGTCAATCAACTCACCCATGCGTTTGGCATTATCCCGCACAATTTTTAGATAACGATTGCCTTCGGCATCGAGTTGCTTACCGTAGTCTTCTTGGATCATTCTCGCAAAGCCAACGATCGCCCGTAGCGGTGCCCGTAAATCATGAGAAACAGAGTAAGAAAAAGCCTTCAACGCTTTGTTAGCAGCTTGTAATTCGGCAGTTCGCTGGATCACTCGTTCTTCCAATTCAGCATTGAGTTGACGGACTTCTGCCTCTATGGCTTTCAGGGCGCTGATATCGCGCATGATTGTAGAAAAATATTCCAGACTGCCATCTGTGGCTTTGTGAGCAAGGATCATTTGGGAAACCGGAATTTCTCTACCATCACTGCTTAACAAGGCGGTTTCACCAACCCAGATTCCATTTTGGATAGCTGCCGGAATGCCTTGATTTTGGATAATCTCTAATGCCCACTGGGGATGGTAGTTGGGGATGGTCATGGTAGTTATATCTGTATCCAGTGGTATGCCTGCCAATTTTCTGGCTTGAGTGTTATTCCAAAAAACATTGCCTTGGGGAGTGGCCATGCCAATATGATCGGTGGATGCTTCTAGGATGGTAATTAGGCGATCGCGGTCTTTCTCGGCTCGTTGGCGTTCGGCAATTTCAGCCCGTAAGGATTCATTTAGTTCTGCCTGCTGCTTCAACAAACGGGCATTGTCAATGGAAATAGCTGCCTGAGTAGAAAGTAAACTAAAGATTTCAATTCGTTCTGGGGTAAAGGCGCTGGTGGTGAGATTATTTTCTAAAAGGACAATTCCAGTTAGTTTTCCCTGGTTCAAAAGAGTAGCACAAAGAATTGACTTCGATTGGTGCTGAACAATCCAGGGTTCAAATTGAAAGTTGCCCAATTGAGCAGCGTTGTTGAGGATAACACTTTCTTGCGTGCGAATCACGTAATTAATCAGTCCAGTCGGCAAGTAAGGAGTGCTATCTGCTGATGTCGATTCCAGGGGAATGGATTGCAAAACGGCTACTGTTTCATTGCCAATCGACCCCATCGCCTCAACCCGCCATTCATCTTCTGTTGGTAAAATCAGATAACCCATTTGCGCTCCGGCATTCTCAATCAGAATGGTCATCAGTTTTGCCAGGAGTTTATCTAAGAGAATTTCACTGGCGATCGCTTGGGAGGCTTTCAACACCGTTTCTAAATCCAGTATTTCTAACTTACTTGAAGTCGATTGTGTGGTGTCAAGTTGACGTGTTCCGATTCTTTGCGATCGCAGTTCTAGCAGTTGGGGATAGCGTCTTTCTAAATCTTGGACTTTAGCAGTTGCTCCCCAGCGCAGGTACCCGTACCTTGCCTCTTGCAGATAGGCTTTGGCAATTGTCATCCGGTTGTTTGCCAGATAAAATTTTGCTGCTAGTTCGTTGGCTAGCGCCTCTTCTTGGAGGTATTCATTTTCTCTGGCCAGGTTAATGGCGCGATCGTAGGCATCCATTGCTTCCACCGCTCGATCCAACACCCGATACCGTTCTGCTTCTACCAAGTGCCACTTGTGTAGATAGTTCATCGGGGCATGGTGTGCCCAATTTTGCATTTTTGCCTGATTTTCTGCTACCCGCTGAAGCAACTCTGACTGTTTCAAGGCATTTGTGTCTGAATACACTGCCAGTCGGGACAGAGAATCATAGAACCGAAAGATGGCAACCAATGCGGCTCCGGTCATAGCTGGCAAATACTCTTGTGCGAGGACAGCATTTGCGTAAGCGTAGCCCGTCGCAGACATCGCCTGATTTGCATTGTCAAACAGGTAACACAGAAATAATTTATTCAGGTAAAAATAGAACAAACCTCCGTGAAAATTCGTTTGTTGCATTTGAGGTAGCCGGGTTGCTTCATCATAAACTTGACCCGATAAAATACCAGGATCGGGAACCTCTTGAATTAAGTTCAAAACAGTTTGCCCGCAAATCTCTATAAAATGAATGCCAGATGAGTGCTTGATTTGTTTCACTGCCTGGGCATAATTCGTCAGGTGTAGTTGTAGTTCAGGCAAGGGTTGACCTACTGCAAATGAATAACCACAGAAATGCATAGCAGCGTAGCCAGCAAACTCTAAATCGCCTTGATCGACACCAAGCTGATAGCAATCTTGGAGTGGCTTGAGGCTTTCTCTTAGATGTGTTTTCCAAACACTAATCTGGTTGCTAACTGCGAATAAGGTTCTGGCTTGAATGGGTTTCGCATCTAGCTGATCCAGCAGACGTAACGCCAGTTGACCAAATTGATACCCTGCTTCAATCTCAAATACAACTCCACAGAGAATAATCCCATAGGCGGCATAGGCAAAGGGAGCCAACATCATATTTCCGTACTCAACCAGCAAATCCACCATTTTAAGTACAATCAGCACAAATAGGGGAGGTACTGCCAAATAAGCTGATGCACAGATACTTGTCAAAAGCTGCATTGCCGCCAGCATCTCTGGCTCAGACATCATTGGCAGGTTTACTAAATCTTCAATGCGTCTGTTTGCTAATTTTGAAGCAGTTTCCGAGAGCGCTTGTTGAACATTCTCAGAGGTTGGCTGGAGGGGAAGGTGAACCCCTAATTGCTGAAGTAGCTGTAAAGCAATTTGAATTGCCTCTAGCAATTTACTTTGAGCAACACAAGTTTGGATCTTGACATCGTAGACTTTTAAGCTATCTAATAGGGTTCTGGCACGATCTAGTACCTGTTGGAACAGTGGCTCTACTTGCTCGATATTACCGCTAAGATAGGCTGCTTCTGCTGTGGCGCTATACAGGGTAAGGGTCAGTTCATAGTTTGTTTGCCAGCTATTTGTTGTCAGCAGCTCCAAACCAGTTTGCAAATATTGCCAGGCAGCTTCATAAGCGGCTGATGCCTTAGCTTTTTCCCCTGCCATCAGGTTTAACCGGGACAAATTATCCTGCTCGGATTGAGTTTTTATCAGTTTTCTGCCCAAGTTCAACTGGTTGGCGATCTCAAAAATCTTGTCTGCTAACTTTTCGGAGGGAGTCATTTGCAACAAACATTGCCCCACTTGCCAATGAGTATTGCTTTGCTGGGCTTTCGGAAGGAGAGAATAAGCTGCTTGCTGAATGCGATCGTGAGCAAATTTGTATTCTATTGGGGGGCGATCGGGAAGGGGCACATTCAAGACAACAGATTTGTGAGCATTACTCATGGGCAAAATCAACCCTTGAGCGATCGCTACTCCCAAAGCTTGCGCGGCTTCTTGTTGGGATAATTGGGCGGCAAATGCCAGGGTTTCCAAATCAAAAGAGTTGCCAATGCAGGCAGATAGCTGCAACACTTGCTGCGTCTTTTCGTTGAGCTTCTGAATCTTACCTGCCATCAACTCTACAATGTTATCGGTAATTTTGCGATTTTGAATTAGTTCTATCGACCATCGCCATTTCTTTGTTTGGCGATCGAATTCTACTAGCCCTTCAGTGTAGAGAGATTTCAAAAATTCATTGATGAAAAAGGGATTGCCACCAGTTTTTTGTTGCACCAGTGACGCTAAGGGCAGGGAATTCTCTGGTTGGCAGTGTAATGTATCGGCAATCAGCTGATTGATATCAGGTAAACTTAATGCTGCCAGAGAAAGTTGGTTCACTACTGCTCCAGCTTGGCGAATTTCCTCTACCATCTGGTTCAGGGGATGAGCTGCATTTACCTCGTTATCTCGGTATGCCCCCATTAACAACAATGATTGTTTTTCGATAGAGGTAGCTAGCAGTTGAATCAGCTTCAGCGAGGCATTATCTGCCCACTGGAGATCGTCTAAAAAAATGACGAGTGGATGTTCTGGCTGGCTAAAAACGCGAATGAAATTTTGGAAGACTTGGTTAAAGCGATTTTGGGCTTCTGTTGGCGGTAGAACTGGTACGTCTGGTTGATCGCCGACAATTAATTCCACTGTGGGAATTACTTGGGTAATGACGCGACTGTTTGAGCCGAGGGCAGTTAAGAGGTTGTCTCGCCACTGACACAGTTGTACATCCTCTTCAGTCAGTAATTGTTTGATCGGTGACTCAAAGGCTTGAGCGATCGCAAAGTAAGGAATATTGCGCTGATACTGGTCAAATTTGCCTGAAATAAAGTAGCCCCGTTGTTGCGTAATCGGTTTATAAATTTCCTGCACCAATGCTGACTTGCCAATACCGGAGTATCCTGCTATCAGCATCAGTTCAACTTGAGAAGAAGACAGTTCGTCCCTCTTACCTGCTACTCTGGCGATCGCGGCTAATAATGTCTCAATCTCCCTTTCTCTACCATAAAGTTTTTCCGAGATATAAAACTTATCAGAAATATCCTGTTGCGCTAACAAAAATGGCTCGATTCGTCCCGTATTTTCTAGCTGAATTAGACACTGTTCTAAATCAGTTTTAATTCCCCAGGCACTTTGATATCGATCCTCTGCTGTTTTAGCTAATAGTTTCAGGATAATTTCGGAAACGATCGCCGGAATTGCTGGATCGAGCGTATCTGGTGGAACAGGTTCCAAAGCCAGATGGTAATGAATCAACTCCAGGGCATCACTAGATTCAAAGGGTAGCCGATGGGTCAATAGTTGATAGAAGGTAGCACCTAATGAATAAAAATCAGTTCGGTAGTCGAGAGAACGGTTCATCCTGCCTGTTTGCTCTGGAGAGATGTAAGCTAATGTTCCCTCTAATACGGTTGGATTTTTGAGAGTTAATGTCTCCCGCGATCGGGCAGTTGAAATTCCAAAGTCAATAAATTTAATTTGTTGTGTTTCTAAATTTAAAACAATATTTGACGGATTAATATCCTTATGAATAATATTTGCACTATGAATTTCACTTAAAATCTCAGCAATCCGAACAGCTAACTTCAGAAACTCGATTAAGGAAAATTTTCTTGCTGCGATAATTTTTGTTAAGGATTCGCCTCCAAAGTCCTCCAGAACGATCGCAAAAGTGCTTTGATATTGCTGCAAGTCGTAAGCCTGGATAACACCTTTCAATGATAAGCTGCGGGTAATTTCGTATTCTAGCTTATAGCGTGTGATTTCCTCTGGTGTAGGGTAGTCTTTCTTCAAAATCTTGAAGATTAAAGGCAAACGATCCCGTTCCCGAATTCCCCGATAGATCCGTGAATTAGCACTTTCATGGATTTTTGCCCAAATTTTATATTTAGGAATTTCCAGCATGGTTCAACCGCCTTCAATTCTTACATTCAGGAGCAAAGTAAGGTTGACTCACAAGCCAGATTATACAATAGTTAAACTCTTAATTATTCATTTATTTAGCTCAAGAACTCCAAGAAATAAATTATCCAATCAATATTGTGGAGTAGGCGTCTCGTCATTGGTATCAAGTTCAGGTATCAAGATGTCAATAGAGCGAGCAGCCATTCGTCGGTGACGTTGACGGATGGCTTTAATCAAGCTCATCGAACAATTGACTAGTTATTTACCCCTGATTTACTTTAAAAAATAAGTTCCTAACTCTTTTATTCTCTCTACCCAACCTTTCATCTCATCAGCCACTTTATACTTCCATTGAAGTTGAAGTACTTCTCTAGTATGAGAATCATCAAATATAACTTTGTCTTTGTTTTCAAAGACTGGGGGAATAAATTCTACCTGAGCAGCCTGGGCAAACATTTTTGACACCTGGCTAATACTAAAATTTTCAGGTGCAGCAAGGTAGTGTCCTCCTTTGGAGCCAAATCGCGCTACCGCAATGTAGCAGTCTGCTAAATCTTCAACATGAATCCACGCCGTCATAAAATCTGGTGGAAATGGCTGATAGCCTTAGTATGGTTTCCCTGTAATGAACTGCTGAATGGCAAAATCCCAGAAACTGCCACGAGTTGGTGCTGAACCATACACTGATGAAGGATAGACAATCGAGGCGTTACCTCCATTGCTGATATATTCTTCTACCAGCCCATCTTTCAACACATTTACACCCACTAATAAGTCAATACATACTAAATATTCGGGCAGTGTATAGCCTTTTGGCGGAGGTATTTCTGTTATTCGTCCTCCATTGGCGGTAATCAAAGAGAAATTCCCACTGGTTGTAATTACATGAATATCTGGCGAAACTGCACTAGTACCGTATAAAGCGGCTTCTAATGCTATACGGTCTAAAGCGAATTGAGCTTCTTGGCTTGATTCTGGAGGCATGTGCCACGCTACATTAATTACTGTTGTAATATCATGCTTGCGAATTGCTTGTGCAACATCATTGCTGGAAATTTCTACCTCTTGAGAGCGGATTATTTCTTTGCAGAAAGGCTTTATACCCTCAATATCACTACTCGGACGTACAAGTGCCAATACGGCAAAATCTTGTGTCTGAGAAAACTTTTGACACAGCGCTCCGCCAATATACCCGGCTGCACCTATAATCAAGACATTTTTAACAGAAGAGCTTTTTTCGGATGAAAATTCTTTGTTGTCTGACATATTTGAAAGTTGTAGCTAATTAGGGTTTTTTATGTTTTTAAAATAGCGCTTAAGACAAATTAAATATCCGTTATCAGTAGAAAATAAATGCGTGGGGATTTTTATGTGTGTAACTAACTTACAATTTTTAGGTTGGCGATCGCAAGGTAGATAAATGCGAAATATTGACTTTTACCTTTGCTTTAACCCTTGAATTAGTCAAATTAGTGAAATCTATGTTTCTGTAGAGGTTTTATGAGTCTGATTCTTCCCAAACGTACCCTATCCCGTCGCCGGTTACTGCAAGTATCTGGACTTTCAGGGGTAAGCTTTCTTCTTGGTGGCTGTGGAACAAATTTGTTCTCAGATAATCTGCGGCAAATCTCTGAGCCACTAAACCAAAGTCTTGAAGCACTTCTGCTAACTCAAAAACCTATACCTGAATTTCCTGTCAGTGCCATAGAAGCAGATAAATTGCTGATTAATACCTTTGATTTTACCCCGCAAATCGATCCGGCACAGTTTCGTTTAATAATTGATGGTGAGGTTAATAATGCAATGCAATTGAGCATGGCAGATATTCAAAAACTGCCCTTGACTTCAATGGTAATTCGCCATGTTTGTGTTGAAGGCTGGGCTGCGATCGTTCAATGGGGAGGTGTGCGATTACGAGATTTAGTAGCGCTGGTACAGCCGAAGTCAAACGTCCGTTATGTCTACTTCAAATCTGCTGATGGCTACTATGAAAGCTGGGATCTTGCTTCTGCCATACATCCCCAAACTCTCATGGCTTATCAAAAGAATGGACAACCCTTATCAGTTGATAATGGTGCGCCAATGCGCCTAGCCTCCCCAATTAAACTGGGCTACAAGCAAAGCAAGTGGGTAACTCAAATTACATTCGTCAGCAATTTATTACCTACTAAAGGCTATTGGGAAGATCAAGGCTATGAGTGGTTTGCAGGGCTATAAAACAGGCAAAAAGCTAATCTAAATCGGGTTCAACACCCAGCGTTCGCAATTGTGCTATCAACCGTTCAGCCCGTTGTCTTTCTTGTTCAGCCCGTTGACTTTCCTGTTCAGCTCGTTGACTTTCTTTTTCAGCCCGTTGACTTTCTTGTTCAGCCCTTTGACTTTCTTGTTCTGTAGAAGTCAATACCCAGCAGCCTGTCCAATCATACCACCGTAACCAGGGCTGTTCTACATCTTGATAGCGTCCCTGCCAAACACCCAAGCCTAATTCTAGTTCTGGTATCCAGAAGCGTGAGTCTGACAATGTTATTTCAGCATAACGACCACCGTCTAACTTAAATACCCTTAACTCATATTTATAGCGATCGAATACTACATAATAAGGAACACGCAGAATCTGCTCATATACTTCCCATTTTCCTGGTGGTTGCTTGATATCCCGCAATGTCTGCCCCAAGTCTTCTTTTTCAGTACCTGGAGACAGCAACTCAACCACAATAAAAGGCTGAACTCCCTCTTGCCAAAGGACATAACTTAAGCGTAAATCCCGTTGTTCGTAGAGGCGGGAAACACCTAAAACGGCAAACCAATCTGGTCGCTTATGCCACAGTGGATGGCGCGGATCGTAATAAAGATTCAGATCGCTAGCAACAAATATCTCGTCGCTTGGATAATTCGGGGGACGAAAGGTTTCGTCTAAAAGACGAGGTTGCAATAAATGAAACTGATCGGGCAAACCAGGCTCCTCTGGGTCTTCACTAGGAAGATCGTACATGGTTGGCAATACATCTTTTGGCGATCGCGGCGGATCAGTTTGATACATCATAAAGCAATTCTGATGATGAAACTCTCAGTTCTATTATGATTCAATTCTTTTTTAGTAACTCAACACCTTGCAGAACGCGGCAGCATAAATTTCTCGCCTTCTGCTGCAAATTTACCACGAACCATCAGCACAGTTTCATCAAAAGTATGGGTGAATGCTTGCACATCATTGACATCCAGAAGTTCTGGACTAAAGTAAATCACCACTTCTTCAATATGTTGAGGGATCTTACTAAGAATATTCTTTAAAGAGCATATCTGCGTTGTCACTAAATCGAAAAGATGAAGTCGGTTATCTTCTATCTCCATACAGGCGATTAAATCTAAATCTTCTGCATAATATAAGGGACGACTTCCTTCATTGACACAGAACACAGGTTTTTCGTTGACTACGCCAACTATATTAGAGACAGGAATGCGTGTTTCCAAAAGTCTGTGTAGCAAGGTGTAATCTTTAATATTTGTAAAATTCAGTATTCTGAAGCTATCAGTGCCACCTGTGGAGTTACACTTAACTTTAAAAATGTGTTCTTCGACAACACGAAAGCCAAAAGGTAAGTAAAACTTCGGTTGTGGTGTCGTCAGTACCAGGGTTTCATAAAGGCGATCGCGATCGCAATACCCTAGCACTTCCTCCATCACTTCACGGTAATACCCTCTCCGGCGAAATTCTGTACGGGTAGCTACTCCATGAACTCCTCCGACAGTGAGCCTTTGTCCCATAATTTGCATGGGAATTTCTAACACTCCTACATGGGTAATAGCTATATCATCATGAAAGCGAATAAAGGGAGTTGAAGCTGTTTCCCAGGATGCACCTAGTTTTCTTGCACATTCTGCTAAACTGCTGAGTCCGGGAAATGTGACTTCCATCAAGTCAAAAAGCTTATCGCTTAAGCTGGGATCGGCAGAAAATGACTGTTTGAAACGATACTGGCTCATAGTTCAAGTATTACAATCAATTCAGTAGAGACTACAAAATCAATTCCAGCAAATCCAGAAACAGCTAAAATATAAATGGATAGCAAGGGCGTAAGGTGTTGCATTTCCAACGTTTAACGCAATATTTCTCAAGCCTGAGTCTCTTCAAATAAGACTAAGCCATATTTATCGCCAGTAGGCAAAAAGCCAATTCCTCGATAAACTCCAGAAGTTCTGGACTAAAGTAAATCACCACTTCTTCGATAGGTTAAGGTATCATTATCGCCTCGATCGCTAAAAATCCACGACGAAAACAACTCAAACTACGATGAATGTTATATAGCACTTGTTCATTCATCCTTTAAGAAGATGAATGAACAAGTATTTCATTGTGATTTTAGACTCTTTTATATTCCCCCTCCATTTTTAAAGGAGGTTGGGGGGATCGATAACGTTTTACTACTGACGAAAGGACTTTTAAAACATCCTCTTAAGATGTTTACAGTTTTTTCAACTCCTCCAGAATCAAAGTTAATTTTATTAGGTTGCTCTTTGAGATAATTAATAATATTAATAGCCAGATAATCAGGTTGCAAATAATTATGATTGATAAATTTGACTATTCCTAAGTCGCTTAACTTTTCGGCTCTAATTATTTGTTCTCGCTCTTGATTACCTGTAAAGGGAAGAATCATAGCTCGTACACCTGTGGTTAAAATATTCATTATGGTGTTATAGCCAGACATATTTATTGAAAGGTCTGCCTTTTTCATGTAATTTAGCAAGTAAGGAGTATAGCGTCGAATATAAATATTTTTACTAGATTTTGCCATTTCTTGCAGTTTGCTAAATTTTGAATTGGGGATGAATGGCCCAGTAAAAACCTGAATCTGATGTGGCAATAATTTCTCCAAAAAAGGGGCTGTATTAACTACACATTCAAGCAATTCATGACCAAATCTACCACCCCCTACACTAGCTAAAATCAGAGGTTTGTCTGATTTAATAATTCCCCGATCTTCATTAGTTAAAATAAGATTTGTTGGTGGGTCTTGCACGACATATCCGGTGTAATGTACTTGGCACTTTAGATCATTGACTCTAGAAAAGGTTGCTTCTAATGGGACTAAATCTGGGTCGCTGTGAACCAAGAGTATATCAAAATATTTCTTGATTAAATTACATACTTTTTCTTCGTGTTTTACTTTTTTTTCTGGTTTAATAACTACAATATCTTGCAAGCTAGAAACTATTTTAGTTGAGCCTTTATTTGATTTGGCTAATTCTAATAATGGAATTAATTCAAAAGAAAAGCGTCTTCTCCCAAAAGGAAATAACTCAACTATTAAAATATCAGGCTGGAATTGCTTAAAAATTTCCAGAAGTCGATTTTTTCTAATTTCTTTGGCTTCACTAAGGCTAAAGGCATCATTTACCACTTGTAGTTCAGCTAATTCTAGATCGGTTTTAATTGTAGGCAGATTGATAACTTCTACACCAGCAGGAATTTCAAATCCTTGAATTATTTCACCACCATTAATAAAACAAACTTGGAAATCTTTGGTTAAACCTCGCACAATTTCGCGGCTGCGAACCAGATGTCCCATACCTAAAATATGTTGACAGTAAAACATAATACGCTTCATAAAAATTTTACCTCTGTAAATTTGGATGGTTGGAAGAAGGCAAACAAAACATAAAATAAATACTTTTATTACTTTTTACTTCAACAGCTTTGACAATCGTCGTTAATTCCAGTAATTGTACAGCTAGGTTATAGCAAAATGGAATCACGCTCTTTTTTTTGCTAGTAAGGTAGAGATGTATTGGCTAATTTTGGGCAAATCATTGAGATTAATTTTAGGTTAGAAAATCTGCGGAGTTTGGAGTTATTGTAACAGCGATCGCAGTAATATATCTAAAGTCAGATCGTTTTGAATTGCTGCTAAAATCCCCAAATTTGCCAAATTTTCTGCACGAATGCACTATTCTCGTGATGGCTTAATTCTGGGTACTACTACTGATGGCTTACCCACTGAGAGAATCTCGCAAGTTGTTTTGTAGCCACCCATTGCGACTACGGCATCTGCGGCGATGTAACTGATTAAATCCGGTAAATTTGTCTATCTGCACTTAGGGATATACAGCAGCTTTCAGTTTCAGTGCAGCTTGGTGTTTTAGGGGCATTTCTGGGCCACATATAATTAAGCTTCGTAATTTATGGGACGCTGGTAACAATACCAAACTCGATAAATATGTGTCAATTAACCTGTAACTATCTTCCCCAGCACCCGGTTTAGGAAATTAAAGCGGACTTTTTCAAAACATCAAAAGTTTTTGAGAGATTAATCATCAATTAAATCTCCAGTTATATAACTATTGTCACGGTTATCTAACTGGAGATTCGCTATATTTAACAGTTAACGGCTAAAAGGAGTTAAAGAGATGGAAATTAAGCCAACTGACCCATCGCTAGCACTCATAGAAATTCCCCCAGGCTATCTCAATATTATGGGTTATGTCGATCAATCAGAAGTTAATGGCCCTGGTTGTCGTGCAGTCGTCTGGGTACAAGGTTGTCTGCGTGAATGTCCTGGCTGCTTTAATACTAACTCCTGGTCTTTTGAGGCTAACCAATTAATTGCTGTTGAGGCTCTTGCCGAAAATATTCTCAGCAATCCCCGCAACACGGGTGTAACATTTTCTGGTGGAGAACCATTTTGGCAAGCAGCTGCACTGGCATCTTTAGCTCGGAAGGTAAAAGCTGCTGGTTTAAATGTAATGTCTTTTTCTGGCTTCACTCTTAAGCAGCTACAGTCCCAATCTGCGCCGCCAGGTTCCCAAGCATTGTTAGAACAACTCGATATCCTGATTGACGGGCCTTTTGTACAATCTCTGGCAGTTAATTCTCCCAATTCTCCAGTTTCTTCTAGCAATCAACAGGTTAGGGTGTTGAACCCAGCTTTCCAAGACCAGATTACTTGGGCTAGCGACCAGATCGAAATCCACATCCTCAAGGATGGTGGACGCATTGTTACTGGCTATCAAGGTGGACTAGAACTAACGTAGGGGTACGGGGGCAGGGGGCAGGGGGCAGGGAGCAGGGGGCAGCAGGGATAAGAAATAAGGGTCAAAACTTAAAAATTGAGCTTCTGAGGGTCAACATTGAGCTTCTGAGGATCAACTTTCACCTTCAGAAGGTCAACATTGAGCTTCTGAGGGTCAACATTGAGCTTCTGAGGGTCAACATTGAGCTTCTGAGGGTCAACATTGAGCTTCCGAGGGTCAACATTGAGCTTCCGAGGGTCAACATTGAGCTTCTAAAGGTCAAATTTTTAGATTCCTGCTCTCTCATCGAAAAGCTATCTTTAAATGCAGCAAATGCAGCTTTGTTTGGGACAGATTATATTTAAAAAAAAGACATATCATAAATTTGACTAGACCATTTCAGAAAATTTTTACTGAACACCGCGTATTTTGGGCTGTTTTACTTTTTGGTACAGCACTGGTGGTAACGCTAGCGCTGTCACTTTCTCAAGGAGCAGTACCTTTAAATATGTCGGAATTTTGGCAAGCCATTCTCCACAAAGGCGATCCGGTTAAACAGACAATTCTCTGGGATTTACGTCTCCCGCGCATTACTGCTGCGATTATTGTCGGCGCAGCTTTGGGAATGTCAGGGGCACTGCTGCAAGGAATGTTACGTAATAGTCTCGCCGATCCATTTATTTTGGGCATTTCAGCGGGTGCGGGACTACTGGTAATTCTGATGATTGTGTGCCACATATTTCCGATCGCAATTCCTTTTGCAGCATGGATAGGAGCAATTTTAACTGCCGCGATCGTTATTTTACTCGGTCGTTCGGGGTCGGGAATTTCTGTTGAGCGCTTAATTTTAGGCGGAGTAGCGGTGAGTTCTTTATTTGGTGCTGTACAAAGTACATTGCTGCTTTTAGCTGAAGATGGGCAAATTCAAGTTGCGCTCAGTTTCCTGGTTGGTAGTCTTAATGGACGGGGTTGGCAAGAAATTGCTACAACTGGCCCTTATATCATCGTTGCATTGATTGGGGGATGCTTGCTAGCGCGATCGCTAAACATCCTGGCTTTGGGAGATGATTTAGCTGTGAGTTTAGGGCTTTCGTTGACGCGATCGCGCCTGTTAATTGGTGGTGTCGCCACTCTATTAGCCGCAGGTGCAGTCAGCATCAGTGGCTTGGTTGGATTTGTCGGTCTTGTTATCCCTCACGGTGTCCGCCTAATTGTTGGTACAGATAATCGCTTTGTTTTACCACTTTCCGCCCTTGCAGGTGCATGGTTACTCACTTTTGCAGATTTACTCTCTAGACTAGGAGCAGTAGAACTACCAGTAGGTTCCGTCACTGCCTTGCTGGGTTCACCCGTGTTTATCTGGTTACTTTATCGTCGTTCTGCTGGGTTTAATAAATTTTGAGCGCTCAGACCGCTATCCATCCCCACCATATATACGGATCGGGTTTTTTGCGCATTCTGATAAACTGATACAAAGCCTTCTTCAACTATTTAAACCAAAATTCTCCATAGGAAAACACAGCTCTATAACCACCCTACTTTCTTATACCAATTTGAAAAAAATGCGACAGATAATACTCCCAAACCTTTGTTATGTCATGGCTTTCTTAATTTTGAATTTTGAATACTTCGACTGCGCTCAGTACAAGTTTTGAATTTTGAATTGGTATTATCCCCCCTGCCCCCTCAAGGAGGTTAATCGATGTTATGTGTTGAAGAATTAATCAACTTAGACCCATTTCAACAACTTCCCAAAGAGCGATTGCAGTGGGTTTGCGATCGCGCTCAAACAGTTGAACTTTCCCCCGGAGATGTGTTGTCCTATGAGGGAGACCCTGTATGTCGCTTATTTATCTTAGTCAAAGGTAAAATTAACATGACCCGCCGCAGTGAAGGAGTGGAAATTCCTATAGGGCAACACGAAGCTCCATCCTTTTTTGGTGAAATTCCAGTACTCACAGATGAACCTGCACCTGTGACAATGCGGGCATTTTCAAATTGCCACATCTATGAAATGAAAGGAGAAGACTTCCGCAAACTGCTGCATGAATGTCGTGATTTTGAGCGGATGGTCTTCCGAATTATGCAACGTCGTGTCCGGGGGCTAGAGTCTTTCATTCGTGGGCGAGAAAAGATGGCAGCTTTAGGGACACTTGCTGCTGGTCTTGCTCATGAACTCAACAACCCAGCCGCAGCTTTGGTTCGGACTTTAAAAGAAATGCCAGCCGCCATCCTAGAGTTACAACGAATGAACTTAGTTTATGGGCAACGTAATGTTGACGAAGCCCATACTCAACACTGGTTGAGAGTACGCGATCTAGGCTATGATGCGATTTTGAATAATCGCCTAGATCCAGTGACACTAAGCGATCGCGAAGACATATTGCTGGAATGGTTAGAAGACTATGGTGTAAACCAAGCTTGGAAATTGGCAGAACCTTTAGCAGAAGGTGGTGTTGAAGTTGAAACCCTAGAGCAACTCATGGAACGTTGGCGCAACGACAACACAGAATTGCGAGAACTGGGATTGCACTGGCTAGCGCTTTCCTTTGAAGTCATGTCGATGATTAAACATGGTTTGCGAGGATCTGAGAGGATTTCCGAACTAGTGCAAGCGATGAAGTCTTATTCTTATCTCGATCGAGGCACTCAGCAAGAAGTAGATATACATCAAGGCTTGGAAGATACCTTGCGATTGTTTGCTCATAAACTCAAGTGCGGTGTCCAAGTGCAACGCAATTACGATCGAAGTCTTCCAAAAATCCTTGCCTATGGCAGCGAACTCAATCAAGTGTGGACAAACTTATTTGACAACGCCATTGATGCAATGGATGGTAAGGGACTGCTAGAAATTACAACACATCATTGCGATCGCTATGCCCATATTGATATCATCGATTCTGGCAGTGGAATTCCACCTGAAATTAAAACCCGTATTTTTGAACCTTTCTTTACCACCAAATCAGTAGGACATGGTTCAGGACTTGGTTTAGAAACCGTTCGCCGAATTGTAGAAAATCGCCATCACGGTACGCTTTCATTTGAGTCGCACTCAGGTAGAACTTGTTTTACCATTTGCCTACCCTTATCAAAGCAATAAATCAATCAGAAATGGGATTAGAGATGAAAAAAATGGGAACCAATGGTTCCCAAAATCTAGCAGCAAGTGAATATTTTCGTCACACTTCTAGTTTCTTATTGTCTCCTACACTAGAATTCGTCTTATAGTTATAAATCAATACAGTTCAAGATAAGCAACAAAACCTTCATGTAGAAACGCGATTTATTGCGTCTCAAAAGACCAATTATCTACACCAATAACCCTTAGAGGATGTCTGAAAAGTTCTTTTATATACATCTTACCTTTGGAGATCCCCCTAAATCCCCCTTAAAAAGGGGGACTTTAAGATTCTTATTCCCCCCTTTTTTAAGGGGGGTTAGGGGGGATCAATAAATATTTGATACTTCTCAGACATCCTCTTAAGCCAAGCGTATTGAGCTATAAATAAAATATTGGGGTAAAAAATTATTTATCTGATAATTCTGATCTTGTGGACTGTTGATCGGAGTTAATAAATTCAGTCTTAGGTGGTTTTCCTATAGTATTAGGAGGTTGTTTTTTTGTTTTGGGTTGTGGATTAATATTCTCGCTCATGTTAATTATCTCCTTAATAGCTTTAATTATTTGGCTGTTTTAAAATTTCTTGCTTGGAGTTGAACAAGCAAAAAATTCAGTGAACGCAATCAGTTTGTGTTCTGATGATTATGACTTCAAGCGATGCGATCGCAATTCCGTAATTCTGTTGAAAATTTTGCTCATTTCTATATTCTCAAAAAGGTAGATAGTGGAAAAACTCCTTACTATCTACCTCTTTAACCTTTCCTCTCTTTGGTCACAAATGAGTATCCAGAGTTAAGCGACTATACCAACAAACACTGTAATATTCCCTAATGCTAAATGGGAATGCTTAGTGTTGTATAAATTACAGTTACCAAAACTGAAACGCTTATCAAATCCCAAGCTGCTCAGGACTATTCTGGGTAAATAGTCAAATGTGACAGAAAAATTTAGTGTGAGGATTTAGCCGTGTCTTACCCGATTCCATCCAAAATGTGGCAGCAAGTCAGTATTGTAATATTGTTTTTATTGATACCCTCAATAGGAATCGCCGTTTTACGCCAGTCTGCCACGGTTGCAGTTCCAGCCAATCAAAATCCTGCCAGTTCTACTCCAAAAACTTCCATTCTCCCCAATCACCCTGACTACCAAGCACTCCAGACATTGGTAAAACAGTATAGTTGTGTCGTTCCCGTCCAAAATTTTGGCACTCTTCCTGTAACCCGAACTGAATTTGCTACAGTCTTGAATGCCTGTGTGAATCGGAGCAATGAGCTAATAGCGACCGATCCCAAGATAGTTACCCCAGCAGATATAAAAATTCTGCAACGCTTGCAGTCAGAATTTGCACCGGAGTTAGCAACCCTAAAAAGTCCAATAGAGGAATTGGAAGCTCGTAGTCCCATCACTTTGAATCAGCCTACCAGAGAACGTATTCAAACTGAGTCTAACCAAAAGACTCAACCCTTACCCACAGCCCTACCCCTTAGTATTCCGTCTGGCTCATCTGTGCAGGATCGAGTTGCTAACCGTGCGAATATGCCTAAACTCCAAACTCGTGACAGTATTGGAAGGGTTGCCCCGGAACCTCAAATAGGTAGCAGATTCAATACAGAAAACTACAACCGGATTGAGGATAATCCCTTTCATCGCGTTGGTAACGATCCCCTTTCCACCTTTTCCATTGATGTAGATACAGCATCTTACAGCAACGTGCGACGGTTTATTACTCAAGGGGAATTACCACCCAAGGATGCAGTGCGAATTGAGGAATTAATCAATTATTTTACCTACAATTATCCCCAACCAAAAGGCGATCGCCCTTTTTCCGTCACCACTGAAGTTGCTGCTGCTCCTTGGAATCCTCAACACAAGTTGGTACAGGTGGGTTTGCAAGGTAAACGCCTAGAAAGCAAAACCTTACCACCAAGCAACTTAGTATTTCTGATTGATGTCTCCGGTTCTATGGATGACCCGAATAAATTACCCTTAGTGCAACAGTCGCTCAAATTGTTGGTGAATCAACTGCGTCCTGAAGATCGGGTAAGTTTAGTAGTCTATGCGGGGAATGCTGGATTGGTGTTACCGGCTACTGCTGGTAGTCAAAAATCAACAATTCTGGCGGCGATTGACCGCTTAAAGGCTGGAGGCTCCACTGCTGGCGGTCAGGGTATTGAATTAGCTTACAAGATAGCCAAAGAAAGCTTCCTCAAGTCTGGTAATAACAGAGTCATTTTAGCTACCGATGGAGATTTTAACGTCGGGGTTTCCAGTGATGGCGACTTGACGCGATTAATTGAACAAAAGCGAGAGCAGGGAATTTTTCTGACGGTGTTGGGATTTGGCACCGGCAATTATAAGGATGGAAAAATGGAACAACTGGCTGATAAGGGTAACGGCAACTACGCTTATATTGATACCCTATTGGAAGCCAAAAAGGTTTTAGTTAACGATCTTAGGGGAACTCTGTTTACTATTGCCAAGGATGTAAAAATTCAGGTGGAATTTAATCCGGCGAAAGTTCAAGCATATCGTTTGATTGGTTACGAAAATCGCCTGCTGCAAAACCAGGATTTCAATGACGACAAGAAAGATGCAGGGGATATTGGGGCCGGTCATTCTGTGACAGCGCTTTATGAAATAATTCCCACTGGCACGAAAAGCGATGTGAAACTGCCAGAGATAGATCCTTTGCGGTATCAGCGTTCTAGTGAAACTGTCTCGGATGCTGCTGGTAATGAGTTGATGCAGGTGAAACTGCGCTACAAGTCGCCCCAGGACAGCACCAGTCAACTAATTACCCAAACCATCCAAGATGATGATTTGAGAACTGACCCCTCCACAAACCTGAAATTTGCTGCTGCGGTAGCGACCTTTGGGATGGTGCTGCGTGACTCTGAGTATAAGGGAGATGCTAATTATGATTTGGTGATGAAATTGGCAACCCAAGGGAAGGGGGAAGATCAGGAGGGTTATCGGGGTGAGTTTATTCGCTTAGTGGAGCAATCTAGAGGGTTGATGACAAAAAAATGATTTTAGACCATAAATGAGACGGCGAGTAGGGAGTTAATACTTTTCGGTTAATCGGGAAAGGGGAAAGGGAAAAGGAAAAGGGTTTGAATTTATCTTTCCCTCTTTGCCCTTTAACCTTTCCCCAGACCAAAAGAGAGATTATTGGGTTTATCCGAAAAGTATTGAGTAGGGAGTGGTGTAGTTGAATTACTTGAAAACAGTTATCATCTCTGGGAGATATGACAATCTACATCAAAGGATATCAAAGGCGATCGCTCTCCACTGTATTAGATATCTGCAATGAATATAGCAATTTAATTTCAGAAGAGAGCATTGCATATCTGCGAGATGTTTTGCGATCGCTGCTAATTACAAAACTTATTCCCTACTCTGCAAGACAAGAAAGAAGAAATGCTTAACTGAACTGTATTCTGCTGTGTAAGGTTTTGATTTGTTTCTATGTTCTCCCCTTTCTTCCCACTGGTATACACATCGGTGTATCGGAAACCGGGTCTGGAATAACCCGACATTCCAATCCAAACACTTCCCTTACCATCTTCTCAGTAATCACCAAATTAGGTTCGCCAACAGCAAAAATTTGACCTTCTTTCACTGCTACTAAATAATCAGCATAACGACAGGCGTGATTCAAATCGTGTAACACCATGACAATCGTTCGTTGCTGATTTTGGTTCAAATCATACAATAAATCTAAAACTTCTATTTGGTGCGCCAAATCTAAAAAAGTAGTTGGTTCATCTAACAATAAAATATCTGTATCTTGAGCTAATGCCATTGCAATCCAAGCACGTTGTCGCTGTCCACCAGAAAGAGTATCTAACTCGCGTTCTGCCAAATGTTTAATTCCAGTAATTTCTAACGCTAGTTCTACTAATTTTCCATCTTCTTTTGTCCACTGCTGCAACCAATTTTGATAAGGAAACCTTCCACAAACTACCAAATCTCGAACGGTTAATCCTTCTGGTGGAACCGGGCCTTGGGTAAGAATTCCTAATTTTTTAGCAACATCTTTTGTTGATAGCTTAAATAAATCTGTTGCATCTAAATAAATTGTGCCAACGCGAGGTTTTAATAATCTTGCTAAACCTCGTAATAAAGTGGATTTTCCAGAACCATTTGCCCCAACTAAAGCAGTTATTTTTCTTGGTGGTATATCTAAATTTAAATCCTTAATAATAGTTATATTATCATAACCCAAAGTCAAATTCTTCGCTGACAGTTGGTAATGTAAATTATCGTTCAAGAATAACATTGACATAATTAAACTTAAGAGAATCTTTGAGAATTTTGTAAGTATGTAATATCATATCTACTTCATTACTTAATTAAACTCAAAGAACCCCACCCCACGAAATCAGCGTTTTGCTTCCCCTTACCACAGGTAGATAAGGGATTAAAGGGAGCCAGCGCGGTCATGGCATGAGCAACTGGCGTGTAGGGTGCAAGTACTATAAGAATCATAACTAATTACCTTGCCAATATAGAACAATACTAATTACTACAGCAAAAACTGCACCTGCATTTACCCCCAAAATACCAGGATCGTCCAATCGATTGCGAGTCATACTCTGCATAATTGCACCAGAGTAGACATTAGACCTCTTGCAAAAGTTATTTTTGCAAGAGGTGGGAAAAGGGAAAAGGTTAAAGGGGAAAGGGAAAATAATAAACCTTTCCCCCTTTCCCCTTCCCCTTTTCCCGACAAAATCTATGCAGAAACCAGAAAACCTCTTTCCCCCTGCCCCCTGCGGTCTTAACGATAAGTCTTTAATCGGACACGATATAACTCATGGTTAGCGCAGCTCTCAAAAAGTTTTGCGTTCCTCCAAATGTGCTAGTACTTCTTTCCGAGTTCGCCAAACAGAACGCAATTGCTTGCGAGTAAACAGTGGTAGTTGGTCGGTAATGTGGGGCGAACCAGGTTGAGTAGCATTACCGTAGCTGATGAGAGCCATTGCTTTTACTGGTTGCGAAAACTCAATGGTTGCAACATAACTATCACCAGCGACAGCTTGAAAGCGTTCATTGTTAGCTGGAGCAAAATTGAGGACGCGGAATATTCCTAGATCCCCATCGCCACCATTGGCAGGTAAATCTAAGTTTCCGCTATGCACTCGAAAGACTTCACCCCAAGCAACATCTAGTTTTCCATAAGCTTTTTCGACTTTTGTTGCTGCTATTTGTAGCGCTTTCGCCGCACTTTCTGGATTTTTTAAACCATCGGGTGTGGTGCGCGGTGAGTTCTCACTCCAAGGAATACTGAAGGTTTGGTTTTTATCCATTTCTTGCCACCAAAAAGAAAACAATACCGCGCCTCGACTATCAGCATCAGCATTGCGATTCCAAGCAGCTAAAATATCAGCAGCACGACGGGCTAATTCATCGCCATATTTTTGAGCTGCGGGAATTAAATCATCGAGGATGCGTTCTGCAAGTTCCATTTTGGTGGAATGTTTGTACTTAATCATTTCCGCAAAAGAAATTTTTGGATCTTCAGCCAGTATTTTTGCAGAACTTTGTGCCCGGAAAGACATCTCTCCTCGTGGAGCCATATAAGCAGGGTAATCATCTGCTTTGATGACAACCGGGAAAGTCGTTGTCCAAGGTGGATCGTTGGCATTTTGCAACCAACCGCTAGGCGGGTCAATAACACGCGGTAAATCTTTGTATGGATGCATTTTTGTCCACAAAGTTTTAGATGTGTCGCCAGGAATTAAACCTTCCCAGTATTGAAAGTCTCCCTGTTGACGAATCGGCACCAGACCGTTGAAGAGGTGCATGATATGTCCGGCTCGGTCTGCATACATGACGGTAAACATCGGTAGTTGCAAGCGTTTCAATACCTTTTGAAATTGGGTTAAGTTTTGGGAACGCGCCATATCCCACCACTGTTCCAACACACCGGGACGGTCTGTACCGACAACCCGCAGTGCCACAGCAAACCCATCTTTTTCTTGAACGACTGCACCGTGGACGGAACTTTTGACTAATAATGGTTGTTCGACTAACGAGCCATTTTTTTGCTTAACTTTTAACAAAAACTTTGATGTTGTAAAAGGACGGACTTTGCCATCAAAAAGATAACCATCATCAGCTAATTTCAACTTATATACATCCCAACCATCATGAGTATTGACGGTATGAGTCCAACCCAAATAATCGTTAAAAGCGATCGCTAAAACTGGAATTCCCACTAGCGCTGCTCCCGAAGCATTCATTCCTGGGGCAGTAATTTGGGCTTCGTACCAGATAAATAAATCCGACCAAAACAAATGGGGATTTGCCAGCAACATCGCCTTGCCACTGGCAGAATGCTTAGGTGCGATCGCCCAACCGTTAGAACCAGCTTCCGATTGAGTATGAGTAATACCTGCTACCTGTTCTTGGTTGACGACAAAAGTAAAATACAGCACTCTTTGCAAATGCGCCAACACATCTTCTGGTTTGACAGGTAATACTATTTTTACTTGCTCGTCAATTAAATCAGGATGGGCTTTAGCATAAGTATTTATCCCACTGGCAAAGGCATTTATATAACTACGGAAAGCTGGACTTTGTGCCCGATACCAAGAATTAGCACGATCGGATACTCCCATCGTCAGTACCCATTTATCAGATTCTAAATACTCTTCTCCCCAGTATTCGGCTGCTTTTCCCCTAGCTTGACCATAGAGGCGCAACAGCAAGTTAGCGTGACTCTGCATTTGTGCCCAACCAAATGCAGAGAAAGCGCTTGCAGCATCTTTACCATATATATGCGGTATACCGTAAGTATCCCATAATATCTCTGTAGTTTTGGGTGCAGTCGCAAAACTGTTATTTGCCAAAACTACAACTAAAATGGCACTGAGGATAAAAGCTAAAAATCTAGAAAATTTTCTTTTTAGTATTGACCGATCGACTTGCCACAAATCAATTCTAATGTTCAACATGATGATTCGATTAAATGAATTTGACTAGAAAAATTTAGTGACTTTCGCCTATATTTCGTAACAAACAGACATTAAATCCATACTCACTAGCAACATACATAAAGAGGCATCCCAGCACCTTTGTTTATGCCACCATAAGTTGATAAAAATTCCATACTACTAGCGTGGAAATAATGCTTTTGAATTAGCATGAATCCCACAGATGCCGAATAGACGAGCAATTGTATATTATCGATAATGCTTAACACTAGTTCTAGAAATTCTCAAAAGCTATCTGCGACTGATTTGCATCTAATTCTAGTGCTATTAGCAGACATTATCATAAAGGCTACACCTGAGCAAGCATTTATCAAAACTTCTGAATTTTATAAATCTGACTAATGTTGTGCGATAAATCCTTATATATAAGTCTTGTTAAGGTATTAGCATAGCAAAAACTAGATTTTTAACTTAATTATGTTTTGTCATCTATCTTTTGACGTATTTATAGAATATTCTTGAGTAAAAGACAATAATAGTTTTTAATTAAAATTACTTGCTATCTTAGCTAAGTTGCTTTAAAATTATAAAGTAATTGCAAATTAGTAGCAATAGTAGCGATCGGTGTAAAACACAAGTAGCGACTCTAAATTATTGAGAATTAGATCGATATATTAGAGCGATCGCCATTTTAGTGGAAAATGACCAAATCCCTCATAACTACTGCACAGTAGTTTGAGGGATTTACGATCTGTTCTTTTCCAAAAGGTAAAAAAAGGGCTGTTCTTTCTAGCTAATTGCTTTCTTTTTCTTCAGCCATATTCCTAATAAACCAGCAGTAACAACTATTCCTCCAATAGTTGATGGCTCAGACACAGGTTTTACACTCACATTATCCAAGTATAAGAATCCATATTTATCCCAATACCCAAACTTTAACTCTGTGGATGACGCATCTGCTGTGAAATTAAACTTATATTGTGTGTATGGTTGAAAAGAAATGTCTTTTTGATCGAAAAGCTTATTTCCACCTACAAACGTCTGAAATTGATTATCAAGGTCAGGGGCCTCATCTATAGATGCTAAATAGTAACTAAGTTCGTATTGCTGACCAGGTTGTGTAGAAAGTGTTTGTGATATGTAGCTGAGGTCTATAAATCCACTAAGTGATAAGCCCTGATTACCACTACCATGCTGAGGAAAATTGCTTATTCTTATCCCTGATACATCCATCGGATCGCCAGATTTAGTCCAGTCTGTAATATTCGGATTTGTAGCGTTGGGATTGTTAGGATTTACCAGAGGATCGAGTTCAAAGCTTCCGTTTTTAACAAGTTCTGCTGCTTGTGCTGCTGTATTATAAATATTAGCGATCGCAGCAGTACTAATTAAGGTAGTAGTAAAACTAAAAACAATAATTGAGAGTTTTTTAGTTAATTTCATGAAACTTGACTCCAAATAATTTTAAATTTTGACAATGAAAACAAGTTGATAGTTACATCCATGCTGGCTGGCTTTCAGTAGTGTCAATAAAAATGAACACTTTCTTCTGGTTTCTAAGAGTTAGTTATAGATGTAGATAATGATTCATACATCAAGGCAATTTTTCTCAATAAACCCATAATGGAGTTTTTAAATCAGATGAATTTTAGTGGAATTCTTGACACTATTGAGCCAGACATTGCTTAGGCTTCTACCTGTGGTTTATCGATCTCTATAGTTTTTTCCTTGATGTTTAGGTAAAGCTTTGACACTCACATCATCCAAATATAAAAACGCATACTTGGCTTGGGAGCCAAATTTTATTTCGGTGGATCTTCCTTTTGCTCTAAAATTTAACGTGTATTGTGTGTAGGATTGGTAAGGAGTATCTTTTTGAACATAAACCTTTTTACCACCTATAAAAACCTGAAATTTGTTATTCAGATCGGGTGCTTCTTCTGTCGATGCAAGATAGTAAGTAAGTTTGTAGCGTTGACCAGGAAATGTAGGGATAGTCTGCGATATGTAGCTAATGCCTGAAAATCCACCAAGCGATAATCCCTGCTTACCAGTATTAGGAAAATTGTCAATTTTAGTACCTGATGTATCTATGGAATTACCAGATTTAACCCATCCTGTAATATTAGGATTTGTAGTTTCGGGATTAGTTGGATCTATAAGAGAATCATATTCAAATCCCCCGTTGATAATCAGTTCTTGTCTTTCAGCTTGTGCTGCTGACTTATAAGTATTAGTAATCACAGCAGTATGAAGGAAAGTAGTAGTCAAACTACAAACAATAATTGAGAGTTTTTTAGTGAACTTCACAAGACATAACTCCAAATAGTTCAAAATTCACGACAACGAGTACTTGATTGATTTACTTTCTGGTGATTAAGGCAGGATAAACCCGTAAGTATTTTTGAAGATATTCTGAGCTGTACTACCACTTAAGTAGTTAGAAAAACTCTGTGCTGTCGTTAAAACTTTAGTTCTGGTGAGTATACCCAGTGGATAAACAATCGAATCGCTTTCTGTTGTGAGGGCAATTTGTACTACTCTTACCTTGTTAGAAATGGCCGCATCAGTTTTGTAAACAACACCTGCGTTGATAGTTTTATTTACACCTCCAACTAGAAGAGTTTTATTTTCAACAGCAGTTAAAACGCTACGCACATTACTAGCACGGTATAATTTAGGACTGAGAGTGCTGAAAATACCTCGGCTAGTGAGAACTTGTTTGGCATAATTTCCTGCTGGCACAACTGGAGGAGTACCTGTGTAGTCACCTATGGCAATACCAGTAATGTTGGCATTGGTCAAACCATTGAAGCTAGTAAGACCAGCACTACCAACACTAACGGGAGGTGTGGTAGGCGCAATCAAAACTAGACGGTTTTTGACAACGTTTTTGCGGCTACCTGCAACCAATTTACTTGGGGTTGAATTCTGCAATACATCTATTTGGCTGTTAGCAGCAGAAATGAAAATATCTGCTGGTGCTCCTGCTTGTATTTGACTTAGTAAAGTACCAGAAGCACCAAATGTATAAACAACGTTGACGCCTGGGTTAGCATTTTGGTACTGAGTCTTAATGGCATTCAGCGCGTTTGTTAAGCTGACAGCTGCATACACGTTCAGTGTCGTTACAGAACTTGCTGGTGATAAATTAACGAACTGCAAGCCGATTACCAGCATCATGCTGCTAACTGCTGTAGCAATCCAAGCAATAAGTCTTCTTCTGTTCATGGTTATAGTTTGGGGAAAATATTACCTAAAAGTCTCATTGTTGACATACCTGACTTACGCACAGGCAACAGAAATACCAACCACACAGAAGGTAGAGGATATAGATAAATGGGAGTTATACCAATTCAAAATTCAAAATTCAAAATTAAGAAAGTGAGAATTAGCATAGGTTTTATGGTTTGCATCTATGTCATATTTTTTGTGAATTGGAATTAGAGAAGGTTTTGGCGTAAATCTTACGCATCATAAATTCTGGAAACGACAAACGGCCAATCACAATTGCTAAAAGCATTGGTATGATGGACCGTTTGTTATTTCCAAGTGGAATTACACAAACAGCGAGTGAAATGTATTTAGTGATGAAATAATATCAGTTAAATAAGCTTATTACCAACTTTTTTGGTTAACAAATCCTGACAAAAAGCTAATGCAAGTATATTTAAATTCTCTAAATAGCCCTTATCTATATATAGTAAGGATTATGCTATAAAATTTTTATATCGATACTAAATATCTAAAGCTTAATTTATACCAACTAAATATTTTAATCATCTATTTAACTAACTTTATTGGTATGCGATCGCTGCTCTGACAATCTTTGGATGCGACCTCTATCACTGTGTAAAAAAGAGCGATGCCTGCGGCGGTAAACTACGCATCCAGCACTGCCCATAAATCATCCACCTGGACGATATAGGTATAATTATTTACTTGTATAAGAATAGATATAAATAAAATCTTATGATATCAATAACAAAAATGATTTGACATACGCCTAATGATAGATAGATTTTATGAAGTGAATAGTTTAGATTTGTAACAAGTTACACAGAACTAGGTAAAACATATGGCCAACATAATTGACACTGCTACTAACAATGGTTCTTTTAACACACTAGTTGCAGCAATCCAAGCAGCTGGTCTGGTAGATACACTTCAAGGTGATGGGCCATTTACCGTTTTTGCACCCACCGATGAAGCATTTAATAAGCTTCCAGCAGGTACAGTAGACGCATTACTTCAAGATATTCCAAAGCTCAAGAAAATCTTGACCTATCATGTAGTTTCAGGCAAAGTACTGGCTGCTGATGTAGTTAAGCTAAAGACAGCTAAAACAGTTGAAGGTTCAGATGTAAAAATTGACGCTTCTAATGGCGTTAAGATCAATGATGCAACAGTTGCAACACCAGATGTTGCTGCTGATAACGGTGTCATCCATGTCATTGACACAGTTTTGATTCCTGCATAACCAAACGTCAGAATAGCGAACGCTATTTCTGGAGTGACGATTACTTATAGTCATTTCTTCATTACAGTCTGGTTGAATGTTTTTTAGTGAACATCAACTACCAACAAATCCATCTAGATGCTGTCTAGATGGATTTATTGTTTTATGCGTGTAGAAACTTTGCAATTGCTAGTCTCTCTTAATTAAATGCAATCAAATTTTTAGTTTTGCTAAACCCAAATAACGGATACCTTCGGGGGAAATTTCAAAACGACAAGGTAAAACTTCTAAACCAAGAGCGATCGCATCCCGCAATAATTTACCATATATAGGATCTGTGCGATCGCCAGGGGAGAACTCGATACAATCACCGCGATTGATAAAGTAAAGCATCACCGCACGAGTCAAAGGTAACAACGCCATCAGTTCTCGCAAGTGCTTTTGCCCTCTTGTAGTCTCCGTGTCAGGAAATAAAGCTAATCTCCCCTCAGACAAAGTTGTATTCTTCACTTCTAAATAAATCGGGCGTTCCTCATCACTTCCTGTCAAGAAGAAATCCACTCGGCTTTTTTTATCTAGCCCATAAACTACCTCACCCTTGATTTGGCTGTAGTTGCCCAATTCTGGAAAAAGATATTTCGCCAAAGCTAGCTTTACCACCCGATTGGGCAAAAAAGTATTTATGCCTACCCAAGTCGGCTCATTGTCATGTACCTGAATTAGTTCTAGAGTGTAAGCCAATTTGCGGTTAAGATTATCACTTTTGGAAAGCTGTACTGCACTTAGAGGTGTCGATACTCCAATCATTGGCCCTGTATTGGGACAGTGTGCTGTGACTATTTCGCCAGAAGTCAGTTGAACGTCAGCAAAAAACCGCTTGTAACGCTTGAGTAAAATACCGGAATACAAAGGCGGGTACTTATAAAGCCAATCTATCATTATGGAACCTTGTTGCTGTTTGTAAATATACGTCGATTCTTTGCCCACCGAACCCATATCTGCAAATCTTTTCAGCAGCTACTCTGCCCTGCGACAGAAGTTGAGTAACTTTATATATCATGGATTGTCAATTTTTGTAGTTAAATTGACAACATAGTAATAAAAAGTAGCATATACTAAGTATTACAAGCCTCCCATAAAAATCTGGGAGAATTTCAACGTGCAAGGAGGTAAATCCTATGCAAAAAGTGTGGACAGCAACGGAATTAGAATATGCTTTTCTGTTTACTCTCAGAAAGGTAAATTCTATCAATCCAGAAGGTTTTAAGGCATTTTTTAGTAATATGCCTATTGACCCTTATATCAAAGGCACTTATCGTTCCAGAAGATTATCTCGGTTTACAGTTTATGAAAATCAATTAATCAAATTACCTCATGGCTACCTCTTTCAAAGTAAAGAGTATAATCCATTAGTGGGTGACATAAAAAGAGAGTTTGCAGAATTAGAAGATGCACTTATAGAACTGGATATTTTTAAGAATCTTGTCTTAGCATTCAGTGATTCTTGTAAACTTCATCCGGAAGCTGAAATCGGAGTTCATCAAATTAGAACTATTTGTTCAGCGGATAATTTGGGTAATCCAGCACCTGAAGGTATCCATCAAGATGGTACTGATTTTATTGGTATATTTTCAGTAAATAGAGATAATATTCAAGGTGGAGAAACACATCTATATACTGACAAAAAACAAAAGCCCGTGTTTAGCAAAGTTCTTAATCCGGGAGAACTATTATTAGTCAACGATCGTGATTTTTTCCACTTTACCACTCCGATCAAACCACAGATTGATGCTCAAGGAAGTAGAGATGTTTTTGTGCTAACTTCTCCCAGCTTACTTTCAGAATAATTTTAGTCAACCGTAAATATTTTACAATCTACGAGATATGGGGAATTGAATGTAGTCATTTCCCCAGCTTTTTTATTTGGAATTGGAAATAATCGTGCTGATAGTGGTTTATCTAACTTGATAGCTAAAGTTGCCATATCAATTAATAAAGCTGTAATTTTTTCTATTGTGATATCACCTGGAATCGGAACTGTATCCAGTCCACAGCCACAAACTGCTGAATATAATAATAAATTTGTAATATTATATGTTTGCTCGTTAGCTCTGGTAGCTAGTCCAACATCCTCACAAACTGGAAGCATCAGTCCAGAATAACCACAGATTTTTACTGAGACATTTTTCAAGACGCGAGTCAGCATCCCAGAAATTGCGAGAGTTCCTGAATGCCCAAACTTGCCATTCATCAATTTTTCATAAGCAAAAGCAATACTATTTTCTTTATCTAAAGATGGAGCTAGAGATGTATCAATTCCTCTATATATAACGGCAAATTTATCGGAGATTTTTTCAGCAATCACTGCGATTTTATTTAATTCTAATTCTAAAAGTAATTGCAGGTTTTGCTCTGCTGTAAGAATATTCTTAGCTTGTGAAAATGCTTGCATTACCAAATTGCCTAACTCTAAACCTAGAGCAAAAGATGTATTGCCTGTATGGTATGCCGTAGGAAAAAATGGGATATCTGGCTGGCAGTTTGCCCATGCACAAAATTGAAAGTTACCATAGCCATTTTCACTTTCTTGAGAAATACGTTTAATAACTTTGGCAGATTCCTGAGCATTCTCAAAAATTATACCGTTTTCCCTATCCCCAATTTTACTAGAGCAATAAATAATTGATGTATTTTTATTGATATCTGGAATTATACCTATAGTTTCAAATTTGCTAGCATAACCAATATTGAAAAAGCTGATATTCAAACTTTGACAAAGTTGTTCGATAGCTTGAATCTCATTAATAATTTCGATTTTAGATAAACCTTGCAGATATTCTTCCCAGCTATTAGTAGTAATTCTAGTTGTTTGAACTTCATATCCTTGTTCTTCAAACAAAATCTGTACCTGCTGATTAAATTCAGCAGCTTGCTTAATTTTTTCCTGATATTGGAGAGATTGAATTGATATACCTGTTGTAATAGTTCTAATTTTCATGATTATAAATAATTAGTGAGATTTGAATTAAACTTAACTCTAGAATCTGGACACGTACAATATTCTATTGGATAAATTTCATTTATCACAACTTAGGATAGCGTGTTGTTTTTATTTCAGAAAAAATATGAAATATACTTAAAATATGAAGATGAGTGCATAAGTTAGGCTACAAAAGAAGTCTGCTGGAATTCAATGAACTGAATCAACCAAACAAATGCCATGAATGACGAATTCTACAATAGGGGATTGGAAAAGGCTAGGCGAAAAGACTACGCCGGAGCAATTGAGGAATTTAACCATGCTTTACAACTGACACCTTACTTTAGCGAAGCTTATTTACAACGGGGTTTAGCACATTATGACTCAGGATCAATTTTGAAAGCTGTTTCAGATTATACCGAAGCCTTGAAGCTGAATCCTGAGAGTGTAGAAGCATATTATTGTCGGGGATTGGCTAGAGTCGCGCTGAAAAATTTACCGGGGGCGCTAAATGATGTAGAACGCGCAATTCGTCTCAATCTCAATTATGCTGCTGCTTATAATCTGCGGGGAATGGTGCGGCGCAAACAGGGTTATATTCAAGATGCGATCGCTAACTTTAAAAAGGCTGCTGGGTTATATCTAGAGCAACAGGATAAAGAGAATTGTCGTCTGTCTTTGGAACGAATTAAACAGCTACAACCTAAAGAATTACCTGTCCTTGAGGAATCGCGTTCCACCAATGCGCCGATTTTATCTACCAATGATTATTTCACACAATTATTAGAAAAAGCTGAAAAGGGAGATACTCAAGAAGCACTAGCCGATTTAAACTGGGTATTAAAAGCCGATCCGCAAGATGCCCAAGCTTACTGCTGTCGTGGGGTTGTGCGTTGTAAAATGGGGAATTATCGAGAAGCGATCGCAGATTTTAATCAAGCATTACGACTAAATTTTCAAGATGCCATTGTCTATCGCAACCGAGGTAAAGCCCGTTCTCTCTTAGGAGATCATCAAGGTGCGATCGCGGATCTTAACCAAGCACTCCAGATGCAACCCGAAGATGGCTTAGTTTATATTGCCAGAGGTAATGTCTATCGGACAACGGGTAATTATCTCGGTGCGATTCAAGATTATACCCAAGCGCTGCAAATTAATTCTGATGATGCTCAAGCTTACTACAATCGCGCCATTGCCTATACTTGCTTAGAAGAAATACAAAACGCCGTGGAAGATTATCAACGGGCGGGGAGTATCTTTTGCGAACAAGAAGACTGGGAAAATTATCAACAAGTCTTAAATAGCCTCGAAAAAATTCAGAAATTTAGTCCAGAGTCAAAAAAGCAAAAATATCACCTGCTACGTCAGCGACTTTTACGAATGGTTGGAGGATATTGGGAAATTGCCGAACGATTGATTCAGCAAAACAAAGATTATTATCCTGGCATGTCAGACGAGTGGTATTTGCAAAAAGTGATTGATGATTTAGAACGCGATCGCAATAGATAAAATTTGAAGAAGAATATAGAATGCAGAATTCAGAATTCAGAATCAAGACGCTCTCTACGAGACGCTAAAAGCGTAGCTTGCTTCTCTGAAAGAGTACGACTACTCGCTTGCCATCGGCGCTATCCGCCAGCGATGCACTGAGCCGGTCGTTGTGTCATACAGAATACCCAACTGAATTCTGACTCCTGACTCCTGACTCCTGAATTCTGTTCGATAAATGCCACTACAAACGTAAAATCACCCGTACATTATTTATACGGGTGAAAATGCGATCGCTTGTTATTTTCCAATGAAACTAAATGCGCCTTATATTTAGCACCGTCTCAAAGTTTAGTTAGAAGTGCGACTTTGACGGCGACGGCGCAATCCAAACATACTAACTGCTCCCACCGCAAACATTGATAGAGTCACAGATGGTTCAGGAACGGTAGCACCAATTAACGCCTTAACATTTGCCTCACCGACATCAAGAACGACGACAACATCATTAAAGTCGCGATCGGAACCTTCATTCCACTTACCAGTTGCAGAATCTACCCCTGAAGCGTATAAATTTCCGTATAAATCCTCAAATGCCAGGAGGATGTAGTTGTTGTAAGCATAAGCAACTGCGTGCTGTAGTCCGTCAGCGTTAGAGGCAGTGTCAGTACCAAAGATATTGGCAGAGTTGCCACGGTTCAAACCATCAGCTCTCAACCATAAATCTAGTTGAGTACCTGCGGTAACATTACCAACTTTGACCCCATCACCTAGTTTTAGTGCGTTACCGCCCCAACCGCCAACACATCCATCTCCTTCACAGGAAATATCATTAAAAAGCAGCCCAGATTTGTTAGTAGTTCCTGTAGCTTCAAAGGCTAACTGGTTTCTATAACCTGCGCCCTCATTAATAAAGTAAACAGAAACATCGTGGTCGTATTTTAAATTTAATTTACTGGGGTCTAATTTAAATTGTCCGCTGTTTGGAAGAGCAACACTTTCTGCTTGGACAAATTGTTGAAAAGGAGTGTCGTTAAAACCAGTTTGAGACTTATTGTATACAGTTGGTTGAGTCCATGAACTATTCCAATTAAAATCAGCAGCAGATGCAGTTTCTACTTTGGAAACTAATCCGGTTAATGTAGCTGTAGCGGCAATCAAAGCAGTGAATAACTTAGGTTTCATATTATGAGCCATTAAGTAGGAAAGACAATTTAGATAATGCTTTTTTGAGCAGCTATCTCTCTTCAGTTGTCTCTTACTTCTAACAGCTAGACTTCAGCAACGTCAATCTGTCTATTTACTTTTGCTAGTATATTTAAATAGCGCTTTATCTAAAGTAGTTTTACCGAAAAAACATAATTTTTATCTAGTATGATACTGTTATCAACACTTAGTAGTTAAACTTATGTATGATTAAAACTTCATGAATAATATATAGTTTTTATGAAAATCAGATATGCAATTTCTATAGTGAAAAGCTAAAAGCTTTATCTATAGGCCTTTTCATTTAAATGAGGTAGATAAGTAATGGTGTGCCGTCATCCGTATTAACTAAGCCAAGGCTTAGTTAATACGCTGCTATACAAATAGAGCTGATCTCCGTACTTACGTTGGAAAACGTAGTAATCTATCAAATCAATGAAACGTGGGTAAATAAGTTTAGTCTTTGTTTTAAGCGCTAAAGTTTTTACTACGTACTACGCTTTAGTTGACTTGATTAACTAGTAGTCTGTCAAAATCGACTTCGGTATCGTCAGAATCTAAAAGTTATGCCGAGGATGGGAGACAATTTAAGGGGGTTCGACTTTAAAATGACAGTCTTTGCTTAGACTTGATGAATATCTTTTAAGGTTAAAATAATCAAGCTTTTCCAGAACTACACTCCCCTTTCACAGATAAAATCTA
The DNA here is from genome assembly GCF_034530815.1 of Nostoc sp. DedSLP03. Classification (NCBI taxonomy): domain Bacteria; kingdom Bacillati; phylum Cyanobacteriota; class Cyanophyceae; order Nostocales; family Nostocaceae; genus Nostoc; species Nostoc sp. DedSLP03. Next base: position 8,544 of record NZ_JAVRCK010000002.1, on the reverse strand, counting down.
TATATGAACGCTACACAAGAAAAACTAAAAGCTCTCTTAGAGCAGGCTTTAATCGCGGCTTTTGGCGCTGACTTTGTTGGAGTAGATCCAATTTTGGTTCCTGCTAGCAATCCTAAATTTGGCGATTATCAGGCGAATGTGGCTTTATCCTTGAGTAAAAAGTTAGGATTGCAACCAAGAGCGATCGCAGGTGCGATCGTTGAGAAACTAGATGTATCCGAAATCTGCGAACCGCCGGAAATTGCCGGGCCAGGATTTATCAATCTCAAACTGAAAACAGCATACTTAGAAGCCCAATTAAACGCGATTCAAGCCGATCCCAGACTGGGAGTTCCAGCCGCGAAAACGCCGAAACGGGAAATTGTGGATTTTTCCAGTCCCAATATTGCCAAAGAGATGCACGTCGGACATTTGCGTTCGACGATTATTGGTGATTCCATCGCCCGGATTTTAGAATTTCTTGGACATGATGTATTGCGGTTAAATCATGTGGGTGATTGGGGTACGCAGTTTGGGATGTTAATCGCCTATCTGCGCGAAGTTTACCCAGACGCCCTTACCACTGCGAATGCTTTAGATATTGGTGATTTAGTCTCTTTTTATCGCAAAGCCAAACTGCGGTTTGATGCCGATGAAGCTTTTCAAGAAACAGCACGCCAAGAAGTTGTCAGATTACAAGCAGGTACAGAAGATACACTCCATGCTTGGAAACTTTTGTGCGAACAATCACGGCGGGAGTTTCAAGTAATTTATGAGTTATTGGATATCAAGTTAACTGAACGAGGCGAATCTTTCTACAATCCCTTGCTACCAGGAGTTGTGGAAGATTTAAATAAATCTGGGTTACTGGTAGAAAACCAAGGGGCAAAATGTGTTTTCTTGGAAGGGTTTACAAATAGAGAAGGTGAACCTTTGCCCTTAATTGTGCAGAAATCAGATGGTGGTTATAACTATGCCACAACAGATTTAGCATCTCTCCGTTACCGGATTCAGCAGGATCGAGCAAAGCGGATAATTTATGTAACAGACGCTGGACAAGGAAACCACTTTGCCCAATTTTTTCAGGTAGCACGCAAAGCCGGATGGATTCCTGATGATGTGGAATTAGTGCATGTGCCCTTTGGGTTGGTGTTAGGAGAAGATGGCAAGAAATTCAAAACTCGTTCTGGGGATACTGTGCGGTTGCGGGATTTATTAGATGAAGCTGTTTCTCGTGCCCATGCTGACCTAAAAACTAGATTACAAAAAGAAGAACGCCAAGAAAGTGAAGAATTTATTAATGAAGTTGCTAGGGTAGTTGGAATCAGCGCAGTTAAGTATGCAGACTTAAGCCAAAATCGCACCAGTAACTACATCTTCAGCTACGACAAAATGCTGGATCTTAAAGGTAATACTGCGCCCTATATGCTGTATGTTTATGCACGGATTCATGGGATTAGCCGCAAGGGTGATATTAACTTTAAAGAGTTGGGAAATAATGCCGTTTTGTTGCAGCATGAAACAGAATTAGCACTAGCAAAATATTTACTTCAACTGGATGAAGTTATTAGTAGTGTAGAGCAAGACTTGCTGCCCAATCGTTTATGTGAGTATTTGTTTGAACTGAGTCAGAAGTTTAACCAATTCTACGATCGCTGTCCCATACTACAAGCTGAGGAACCGCAGCGCACATCCCGTTTAGTTTTATGTGATTTGACTGCTAGAACTCTGAAACTGGGATTATCTTTGTTGGGAATTCAGGTATTGGAGAGGATGTAATATTTTTTTTAACGCAAAGTTCCGCTGAGGTAGCGCAAAGGTACGCAGAGTAAGAGTTAAATTAAAGCTTCTTTGTGTACTTTGCGGTTTTTTAATTAGAATTGCTGGACTGGAGGCGATCGCTTATGGTACGGACACCATCTAAAAATATAACTTTGGCAGAGTTTCTAATGTTACCAGAGACGAAGCCCGCTAGTGAATATATCAATGGTGAAATTATTCAAAAACCTATGCCACAGGGAAAGCACAGTACAATTCGAGGTGAAATGATTAGCACCATCAGCTCAATAGTGAAGCCCAAGCGAATTGCTCGCGCTTTTCCAGAATTGCGCTGTACTTTTGGTGGAAGGTCAATAGTGCCAGATATTTCTGTGTTTACTTGGCAAAGAATTCCTCGCGATCAAAATGGTGAAGTTGCCAACGTATTTCAAGCAGCTCCTGATTGGACTATTGAGATTCTATCACCTGACCAAAGACAAACGAAAGTCACAAAAAATATCCTGCATTGCCTGAATTTTGAAACACAAATGGGTTGGCTGATCGATCCAGAAGAACAAACGGTATTTATCTACATCCGCAATCAACAACCAGTCATGTTGGATGAATCAGAAGCTTTACTTCCTGTGCCAGATTTTGCAAGTGAGTTGAGGCTGACTGTAGGAGATTTATTTGGTTGGCTGTTGGAGTAAACCAAATCTTGACGAATTGAATAAGGAATATACCAAGTGCAACAGGCTTTATGGGTAGGAATCGGTTGTAAACGGGGGACATCATGGGAGTCAATCGATCTGGCAATTGAGCAAATATTTCGAGAAAATCAACTTTTTCCAAGTGCGATCGCAGGTATTGCTACCATTGATACTAAAGCCTCAGAAGTTGGCTTAGTCAAACTTTGTCGCCTCCGCAATTTGCCCCTAAAAACCTTTTCTGCGGAAATACTTCGCTCTGTCTGTGTCCCCAACCCTGCCACAATTATCGACGATAAAGTAGGTACACCTAGCGTAGCAGAGGCAGCTGCTATTCTTGCAGCTTCTCAACTCACATCTTTGACTGTTTTCCCCTTTACAAACATAGAAGAATTGCGAGTGAAGTTTTTAGTTCCTAAACAAATTTTCCAAATACAAGAGCAACCAGGAGCGGTAACTCTTGCTGTTGCCCAAGCTTTAAATATTATTAGTATTACAAAAGTTCCTTAATTTTCTAGTCAACAACTCTCAAAAAATAGTTAATGATGCTAGAAACAATTGCTAGTACAATTGAACCTAACAAAGCAGGTAAAAAGCCCTGAATCTCAAAACCAGAACCAGGAGTTAGGACGCTTGCCAGCCAAAGGGCTAAGGCATTAATCACTAATGTAAATAAACCAAAGGTGAGCAAGGTAATTGGAAACGTCAAAATCTGTAAAATTGGTCTAATAAATGCATTAACCAAACCAATTACAAAGGCAGCAATTAAGGCAGTCACAAAATTCTTGATAAAGAATCCCGGAACGATATTAGCTGTAATGAATAACGCTACCGCAGTACCAAGCCAAGTTAATACAAAGTGTTGCATAAGTTTTTTTAGAGGAATTAACAGTAAGTTTAATTAATTTCACTATTGCCAGTTGTGATTTGTAACACTATCGAGTGTTGTTATGTTTGACTCCAAAAGTTGCCATCATCTTTTATCAGCCTAAAATCAATGTAATTTTTCAGTACTGGCAAGAGAGATATTTCTAATCGGTATATCTTTATCGTATTGCAGGATGTACCGCAGTGAACTACCCACACCGACCTGAGTACAATTTAAGTGGGGAACTTATACCATTTTAGATTTTGGATTTTAGACTTCGGCTCCTTTCGACTCCGCTCAAGGCAAGTCGCTCAGTCGAACGATCTTGGATTGGGAATTGCCTTGGTGCGTCTGGCTTGGTGTGAATCCATGTGTCACAATCATTTTTCAAAATGGTATTACGATGATTTAGTTAAATTCATAAAAAATGCTGTGAAGCGCAAAACCCTTACAGAGGTTTATTAAAGTTAAAAAACCTCTGTAACTTGGGGATTTCCAAAAAAGAAATAGGTTCTCAGAACTTCGGAGCATTTTGTCAGCGTTTTTGCTTACACGCAAAGGAGATGCTGGCTATGCTCATACTATGGCTAACGCCGCAAAAGAACCTCCCAGGTAGAGCCACCAACTACGCCGTCAGGTTCTAAACCATAGCGTTTTTGTGCAGCTTTCACTGCTGCTTCGGTTGTCTCGCCAAAGTCTCCATCGGCATCACCTTTTAAGAAACCAAGCTTTTTCAGTTGTTGTTGCAACTTAACAACTTCAGAACCACGTAATCCTATACGCAAAATTGGCAATCCTTCTGAGGTGTATTGAATACCAGGAGTTCGTTTTGTAGTTGTGTTTGACTGAGTTCTAGTAGTTGATGTAGTACGCTTCGGCGGTTTCTTGGTGCTAGAAGTTGTAGTTTTTCTGGGAGTAGCAGGTCTTGGCTCAGGATTGTTCGTAACTTGGGTTACAGCTTTTTTTGGGGTAGTAGGTTTTGGTTCTGGTCTAGTCGGAACTTGTGTTACAGCTTGTCTGGGAGGGTTGGGGTTGGGATTTCCAACGTTGGTGAGGTTACTAGCCTGGGTTGGAACAGGAAAATTTGTCGCTGAGTTAAATCTTGGCTGGGATGAAGGGGCAGTTGATGCTGCTACAGGTTGATTAGGAAAAAGTCGTTGCCAAGTGCTGGCATCAACGATGCCATCTGGATTCAAGCCAGCTGCTTGTTTAAATCGGGAAACAGCAGTAGCTGTATTTTCACTATAAATACCATCTACTGCACCAGAATAAAAACCCAAAAGTTTCAGAGCTGCCTGAAGTTCAGCTACACGTTCGCCTTGACTGCCAACTTTGAGGCTAGGGCGGTTGATGCTATTTCCAGGATTTACTTGGGCAATTTTTTGTGGCGCTGCTATTGATACTACAGCAGTTGAGGTAATAAGCAGAGGCGTAGCGGAGAACAAGAGTATTTTAATGGCTGATAAAGATTTAGACCTCTTTGGTCCCCAATCTTTTTGCCGTTTTTCCATTCTACAGCGATTTACAGTTGGGTCTAGTAATTTTAAGTAACTCAAAATACTTGCTGTCAGGCTGCTTTGCATGGAATTCACTCCCAGAATATTCTCATGCTAATGGTACAGCCGCTTGGTCGAAAAAACAGCTGCTAGATTTTACAATATCTGTGATGAGCGTAGCTGCGGCACATTCTCAGTTCGCGATCGCTCGATTAATTGCTTCTTCTTGACCAACTAAAGACAAGTAAGGCTCTTTTAAATACTTACGAGCTGAAGCGATCGCATCCTTGGCACTCACCGCCGCAACCAATTCTTGGAACTTGGTGTCAAAATCAATTCCTAAGCCCAAAATTTCATACCAGCCGTATATCTGAGCAATTTGCCCGTTGGTTTGTTTACCCAAGGCGTATTGCCCCAGGATCTTATTTTTAGCAGCTTGGAGTGCGCTTTCAGATACTTCGGTGGTACACAACAAATCTACTTCTGTACGCAGTCCTTCTAGGGCAATGCTGGTGTTTTCTGGTGCTGTACCCATGTAAACCACAAATGAGGCTGGAAATAGCCTTGTGGAGTAAAAAGCGGATACCTCGTAAGCTAAACCGCGTTTTTCCCGCAATTCGACAAACAAGCGACTAGAAAGCCCATTTCCCAAGTAGGTACACAGCAACTTCAAGGCGGCGTAGTCAACAGAACTCACCGATGTTCCTAGATAACCGAGCATCACAATTGATTGTTGTGTCTGTACTGGTTTTACCCTTACCTGCGGTTCTACCTTAATCTCAGGTAAATTCAGTATTGGTAGTGCTTGGGCTGGCGCTTGCCAATCAGCAAAAACTTCTTCCACCAACGCTACTGCATCTGTGGATGTGACTCTACCAGCAATACTAATTACTACATTATCTGGACGAAAATAAGTCTGGTGATACTCCACTAAATCTGCACGGGTTAAGCGGCTCATGGTGGTTTCATCTCCCAGCACTGACATGGAGTAGGGATGATTTTGGTACATTACCTGCCGCATTTGTTCAAAAGCGACATTGAACGGTTGCTCTTTTTGAGAGCGAATATCCTGGAGTGCTAAACGCCGTTCTAGTTCCACTTGAGTTTCAGGAAAAGTAGGCGATCGCAAAATCCGCCCTGCCAATGTTAAAATTTCCCCAAAATCAGATGTTACCGTCTTGAAAGATAGCAAAAAATAATCAGTGCCAGCATCCGCGCTCAAACTTGCCCCTACAGACTCAACAATTTCTGCAATTTCCAAGCTAGAAAGTCCATCACATCCTTTTGTGATTACTGCTGATAACAAATGTGCTAACCCTGCTTGCTCCCGGTTTTCGTTACAACTACCGGCACGCACAAAGATTCTCGCTGCAATAATGTCCGCAGCTGGATTTTCTGTCACCAGCACGACAAGGCCATTGTTCAATACAGTGCGATGGATGGGCGATTTTTGCAGCAAGGTTGTCATTTGTCATTTGTCCTTTGTCATTTGTTTTTTGTCATTCGTCTTTTGCTAATGCCCAATGACTAACACGGTTTAAGTATAGTAACTGCATAATTCTCTAATGAGAGATACTGTTTAGCTAATTTTTGCAGTTCTTTGGCATCAAAAGACTGAATCTGCTGGGGATATGTCACAGCTAATTCAGCTTGGGCAATGGTATTGTAATATCCATAAAGCCCTGTAAGTTGATTTGGCGTTTCGGTAGAAAACGCATACTCGTTACATAGCAACCTGCGTATCCGGGCAAGTTCTTGTTCGCTAATTCCTTTAGTCTGCAAATCATCCAAATGAGCGCAAATTAAAGACTCAACTTTCTCGAGATTTTCTGGTTCTAACCAGGCAGTAATTGTAAATAAACTTGATTCTCGTTGTAGAGAAAAACTACTGCAAATTCCCTGTACCAATTGCAAATCTTCTCGTAAATCACGCACTAAACGCGAAGTCCGCCCTTCTGCCAATAACACTGACAAAAAATCTAAACCATAGCCAGTACGGATATCTTTTACTCCGGGTACTAGCCACGCCATTAACAATCGCGCTTGCTCTATGCGTGGTAAACACAGTTCTTGACGGTGAATTCCGGCGATCGCTGGCTTTGTCACTTTCTCTAACTGCGGACAATTCGAGGGTTCGGCAAAATCACTAAATGAATGATTTACCATTTCCCAAGCTGGTTGCTGGCCTATACCCCCTGCAATTACCACCGTCATGTTTTCCGGCTGATAGTGAGTGCGGTGAAAACAGCGCATTGCTTCTGGTGATTGCTGCATCAGTTCTTGTTCAGTACCCAACACCGAACGTCCGTAAGGGTGATGCGGATAGATGCTTTGAATCAGTGCTTGAAATCCTATCCAGTCGGAATCGTCTTGACAAGAGCGAATTTCCTCTAGCACTACATCCCGTTCTCGGCTAAATTCATCTTCTGGAATTGCCGCATTAAGTAGTAGTTCTCCCAAGTAGGGCAGAGTATCTTTTAAATAAGGAGCAGCTGTGGTGAGTGAATAATGAGCATAATCATAGCTTGTTGCTGCATTACTGATGCCTCCTTGATTTTCAACTTGGGAATCGAACATTCCAGGGGGTAGCGTCGCCGTACCTTTAAAAATCATGTGTTCTAAAAAGTGCGCCATGCCAAACCACGGTTTTGGCTCTAAGCTGGCTCCAGCACGCACCCAAACATCCGCCACAACTACGGGAGTAGTGGGAATTTCTTGATGAATAAAAGTTAAACCACTCTCTAGTCGGAAGATCGAGGCTGGAAATACGGTATTAGTTAGTTGTTTTAACAATTTTTTGTAGTTTTAACCACAATTTAATGCAATTGTGTCATTTTAACTCTGAACGCTACTTCATTTAGAATCAAGTTATACAGATTTAGTAGAATTATGCTATTGCTGTTCTCCAGATTACCGAAAAATTAGAAGCGTTATGCATTGCGAGGAAAATCGCAATTTACTTAAAATACTGGAATCAAAACAAGAGCAAAAGCATTGATAGGTATAGTTTTGAGGGAAGAGTCTAGTCAACTTTTTCCATTGTGGCGTGGCGTTTACGATCGCTGATTTATAAAGCACGAGTTAATCCTGAGTTGCCCTGTGACACTGTTTTAGAAGCCTGTGAATGGCAGTCTTTATCTGCCACTATCAATAAAAATCCTATGCTACCTGACAAGCCACCATCTTGACGCCAAGCAGTACGCATAAGGGACTTCCAAATAAAAAAATATCCCATCGCTTTTAGGGCAGGGGGCAGGGAGCAGGGAGCAGGGGGAGAGAAAGTCGTTTTGATGGGCGTGAAATTGGATAATTTATTTCTTGGAAGTCCCTAATTGCAACTCTTGGTGGCTTTTTGGGACGCAAAGGCGATGATGAACTGGGAGTGAAAACCATTTGGCGTGGGCTGCGGCGATTACACGATATCGCTGCCACCTGGAAACTTCTTTACTCAGATTCCCCATCTCCATCTTTGTAGTTAACGAGCGTCTCTGGTGGACGTGCCACACTATGCCTACTACCTATACATTTCCTGTTGATTTTGTCAACTATGCCGCCGTTGTTTACTTCTCTCACCCCTTTAAAGCCTACTTTACGGCAATCTTAAGAAAGATGTGACTAATGGATAGTTTCTAAGGCGAGAGAGGCTGTCCGGGAGAGGTCTGTCGAACTCACGTTAAACATTAACGTGAGTTCGACGGTTAGAAAAAGGCAAAAAGCCTGCTATGTATAGATTTGC